>JBNLAL010000227.1:0-3429 GCA_050302115.1 Gammaproteobacteria bacterium
CAGTCTACATAAAAAGGAAAAATAATAATGGATCAGTTTCTGCGTTTATTATCAATTCAACGCGTGTTAATAAAACATGGTCTGGATGAATTTATCTTTGCTACACATTTATTTCGTCCCATTCGTTTTGTCTTTTATATTTTTCCCTGGAACTGGTTTGGCCGTAAAAAGGGACCAAGGGCAGAACGTATGCGTGCCATGCTGGAAGAACTGGGCCCCATATACATCAAGCTGGGTCAAATTCTCTCTACGCGTCGTGATCTTATGCCGGAAGATATTGCCAATGAATTTGCAAAACTGCAGGACAGTGTTACTCCGTTTTCAGGAAAGGTTGCACGTCAGATTATAGAAAAGGCTTATGAAAGAGATCTGGATGAAGTATTTCTTGAATTTGATGAAACACCATTGGCAACTGCATCAGTAGCGCAGGTTCACAGTGCAAAATTAAAAGACGGACGTGAATTTATAATCAAGGTAATCCGCCCTGATATAGAAAAAATAATCCGTCGTGATCTTGCTTTATTACATTTACTGGCAGAGAAGGCTGAAAAATATTACCCAAAGGGCAGG
The DNA here is from genome assembly GCA_050302115.1 of Gammaproteobacteria bacterium. Taxonomy (GTDB): domain Bacteria; phylum Pseudomonadota; class Gammaproteobacteria; order Eutrophobiales; family Eutrophobiaceae; genus JBNLAL01. The sequence goes on from JBNLAL010000227.1 coordinate 571, forward strand.
GCATTAAGGTTTACCGGAGTGGTGGCTGAATTTGAAAAGACGCTTTGGAATGAACTCGATTTACAAAGAGAAGCCGCTAATGCTTCACAATTAAGACGTAACTTTACCGGTGAAGAGCAATATTATGTTCCCGAAGTAAACTGGGAATTAACCAAGCGTAATGTACTTGCTATAGAACGTATTTCAGGCATACCCGTTCGTCAAACCGAAACACTAAGAGAAGCAGGCGTCGACTTAAAATGGTTGGCTGAATATGGCGTTGAAGTATTTTTCACACAAGTTTTTCGCGATAACTTTTTCCATGCCGATATGCATCCAGGGAATATCTTTGTTGTTCCCGGAACGGATAATAAACCGGCAAGGGTCAACGTGATTGACTTTGGCATCATGTGTTCTCTGACAGAATTCGATCAACATTATCTCGCAGATAACTTTCTGGCTTTTTTAAACCGGGATTATCATCGTGTTGCTGCCTTGCATATCGAATCCGGCTGGGTACCGAAAGGTACACGCATGGATGAACTGGAATCCTCTATCCGTTCCGTGTGCGAACCATTACTCGACAGACCGATGCATGAAATTTCTTTCGGCGAGTTATTACAAAGACTATTCCAGATTGCGCGCAGCTTTAATGTCGAGATCATGCCGCAACTGATCATGTTGCAAAAAACAATTATTAATATTGAAGGTATAGGCCGTCAGCTTTACCCGGAGCTGGATCTCTGGAAGACCGCACGTCCGCAACTGGAACGCTGGATGGATGAACGTATTGGTCTACGTGGTATGGTTAAAAATGCGAAGATCAATATTCCAAAATTAATTGATCGCTTACCTGATTTACCTAACCGCGCGATCGATGTATTGGATCGTTTGTATGAAGGCAAGATTGAAATGGAAAACAAATCCAAAGAGATCCACGAACTTCGACAGGAGATGCAGGTTTATAATCGTCGAACGGTTCTTGCCGTTGTGGGCTCCGGTTTTCTTTTATCATCCGCCATCATTTATGCATTGGATAATGCCACACATGGGGAATTTTTGTCTGTGCCGATTGTTTCCTGGTTGTTGGGGTTTGCGGGGATGATGTTGTTATACATGTCCTGGCAAAGTAAGTAATTCCCGCGAATGCCTACATGGATGTAGGTGGTAGAGTCGAGTCTGAAACAGAGACCGAGGCGGAAATCTAATAATTCTTTCAACATATGTTTCGCTTTAACAGCGAGTTACTTTTCTTTGCGTGGTTAAAGAAAAGTAAGTAGCCATAAAGGCGAAAAGCAATGTTAAACTTGGCAACATAAAAACAAACAGGTTTGAAATGGGGGTGGAACATGGCTGTACCAAATATTCCAGAAAAAACGCAGGTTTGTATTATCGGTGGTGGGCCTGCGGGTGTGATCAGTGCTTATCTTTTTGCGAAACGTGGTGTTTCTGTTGTATTACTTGAGGGTGAGAAGGATTTTGACAGGGAGTTCCGCGGTGATACCTTCCATGCTTCTTCATTAGAGGTGCTTGACCAACTTGGTTTTGCTGATGATGTTGTCGCATTGTGTAATAGCAAGGTAGGCCAATTAAATTTTAAAGCATCCGGGCAATCACTTGAAGTCGCTGACTTTTCTGCCATGGATAGTAAATTTCCTTTCGTTGGAATTATCCCGCAAGAAAAGTTTTTGAATTATATGGTGAGTAAGGCCGAGGCATTATCAAATTTTAAAATTCTTATGGGGGCAAGGGTTAAAGAATTAAAAAATGAAAATGGAAAAACATCCGGTGTTAAATTTACTTATGAAGGTAATGAACATGAACTGAATAGTGAATTGACGATTGGTGCAGATGGCCGTGGGTCAACGGCACGACGGTTGGCAAAGATTGAATTGGGTAAAACATCACCACCTATGGATGTGGTTTGGTTTAGAGTCTCTATTCCTGAAGATAGAGAACTAAAGGAGTCTGTAGATGTTCGTGTCGGTTCGGGCACGATGGTAGTGATGGTAAACCGAGGTGATTATATTCAGTGTGGTTACATCATCATGAAGGGATCATATAAGGAATTAAGAAATGAAGGAATCGAACATTTTCAAAATGAAGTTAAAGGGCTGGCGCCAGAATTAACAAGTACAATTAATGAGGTTAGCGACTGGAAGCAATGTGCAATTTTATCAGTGGTCACCGGACGTGTTGAACAATGGCACCGGGAGGGACTGTTATTAATTGGTGATGCTGCTCATATTATGTCCCCGGTGGGTGGTGTCGGAATCAATTATGCGATTCAGGACGCGGTTGCTGCCGTTAATTTTCTTGCGGAACCAATAAAGAAGAATAGATTAAGCCTTGCCGATCTTGCAAAAGTTCAAAGTCGACGTGAACCGGCAGTTAAATTCATTCAAACATTTCAGACCTTTGCTCAAAAAAGAATTGTCGCTGATGCACTTAAATCAGATAAACCTTTTAGTCCGCCATTGCCTTTAAAAATAGTTTCTAAACTACCCTTTATGCGAAAGCGAATTGCGAAGTTTCTGGCGTATGGAAGATGCCCTGAAAAAGCGGAAGGTTTATAGATTTACTATCTAACTAATGCTTTCTCTACTTCATCCCGTTTTTCTTTTCCTTCAAGTGATTCGATTAAAGTTAAGGCAAAGTCCATTGCGGTACCGGGTCCGCGTGAGGTAACGACTTTGCCATCTACAACGACAGCATCACCGGTTACATCCGTATTACTTGCTGAATCAAGACAGCCGGGATAGCTGGTTGCTCTTTTGCCATCCAGTATTCCTGCACTGGCCAGGACTTTCGGTGCGGCACAAATCGCTGCAGTAAACTTTTCGCTATTGGCCATTTTGATGAGGAACTCTTTTAATCGTT
>JBNLAL010000228.1:0-3421 GCA_050302115.1 Gammaproteobacteria bacterium
GGGGTGATGGTGGTTGCCAGTTCTGTAGTAGCTGGAGGTGGTTGCTTCGGTGGACGATGATGACCACCGGCACATGCCGTTAAGCTACAAGCTAGTAATGTAATTGTTATTAATTGAAATGATTTCATTGTTTCTTTTTAGTGTATGTTAAAAAGGGAACAGCCTTGTAGTAGCAGGGTGTCAACTGTCGGGGGTAAGCTGAAAGAGGAGTGCTACTACAAGGCCGAATTTGTTATACGTTGTTGTCGGGTTTGTTTTCCATTCTTTCCTGGTGACGTTTTTCAAACATCTCTTCAATTTCGTCCTGTTGTTCATCCGTCAGGTTTGAATGGATCGCATGTTTCGCTTTTGCTTTAAGTACGATCATCTTTACCATCAGGTCAGCATTTTGTTGCGCTTGTTTAGTGACGGCAGCTTCATCAAACGTATCCTGCTTCATCAAATCTCTTTCTGCTTTTCTGCCTTCGCGCATTTGTTCCTGTAACTGTTTCAGTTGAGGGTTGTATTGATCGACAACCTGGCTGATAGCGGTTTTTTGTTCATCAGACAGATCCAGTTTTTTATCGAGCATGTTTAATACGTTGCTTAAATCTCTTTCATGATGCTTATGGCCGTCACGTTTCTTGTCACATTGTTTAGGTCTGTCCCTGTCGTCGTCTGAATCGTCGTCGGCAAAGCTGTTGGTTGTCATCAGACTCAGGCCCAGCATTAATGCTGCAACCAGAGAAAGAACTCGTGTTGAAACGTAAGAGTTTAAAAATGATTCTTTCATGGTGTTTCTCCTAACATCGTTATTCGGGTAACAAAAAAGTGTTCGTTTTGTTAGGAGAAAGTATGGAAGGAGAATAAGTAAGAAATGTGGACGAAATATGAAAAAACTCGTCTAAAAACTATTACGCTCGTTATCTTGAATCCCGGCGGTGCTCGGAATCCTCATGTATTATCTATACACTCGGCTTTGGCTTCCTGCGTCGCTCTACCGACTACATCCATGTAGTCGTCCGGTTCCTGCGCTCCGGCGGTATACAACCTAACTTCGCTCATTACGTTTTTAAACAAGTTTTAATAATTTTGAGTTAAATGGAAGTTTGACTTTTATTCAGTTTGTTCGTATTTATAGCCGGCGCCGTAGATAGAATGAATGAGTTCCTCTTCCGGTAAGATGGTATGAATTTTCTTGCGGAGCTTTTTGATATGGCTATCAATAGTGCGATCACTGACGATACGATGATCAGCATAGATCTGGTTCATTAATTGTTCACGAGAATAAATACGTCCGGGGGATGAATATAAATGTTTAAACAATTTGAATTCCACAACCGTCAGTTCGATTTCTTCCCCGCCTATTTTGAGTTTGTTACTGTCTTCAATCAGTTTAATGCCATGTTTATCCGGTTCAGGTTCATTATTAAAGCGTCTTAATACTGCTTTAATCCTCGCCACGACTTCACGTGGGCTGAATGGTTTACAGATGTAATCATCCGCACCGAATTCCAGACCTAGCAGGCGATCCACTTCTTCAACCCTTGCCGTTAACATGATAATGGGGACATTGGAAAACTCACGGATCTCTTTGCAAAGTGTCATGCCGTCTTTTCCGGGTAACATGATGTCGAGTAAAACAAGGTCCGGCTGTAGTTCTCTAAACTTGTCGATTACCTGCAAGCCGTCATCGACCAGCGTTGTGTCATAGTTACTTTGTTGCAGGTAATCCCTGACCAGTTCCGCAATGGCCTGTTCGTCTTCAACAATTAATATCTTTGCCATGTTTACTCGTTATTAAACCCGTATGGGTAATTCAATACTGATCCAGAGACCGCCCAGTGGCGATGGTTTGGCTGCTATCTTACCATTATGTGCTTCGACAATATTATGACAAATGGACAAGCCCAGGCCAGAACCGCCGGTCTTTCGGTTGCGTGACGAATCAGCCCGGTATAGACGGTCGAACAGTTTGGGGATCTGTTCTTCAGAGACACCGGGAGCTGAATCCATTATATCGATAGTGATTTTATCGTTATCTATCCCGGTTATTATTTTTAATGTGCCGGGTGAATTGGTATAGCTGAGTGAATTCATTAATATGTTTGTGAACAGTTGTTGTATACGATGACTGTCGCAGAGCACATTAATCTTATCTTTAATAAGTCCTGTCGTATCTATATTGATAGATTTTTTATCCGAAACGAATTGCAAGGCATCAATCGATTGATTCAGTATCTCAACGATATCATGTGGTTCCATTTCATAGTTCAATGCGCCGATGTCGGATAAAGACAATTCATGCAGGTCATCGATCAGTTGATTTAAATGGATGGCTTCCTTGAATAAGGCCTGTAATCGTTCATTGTCCATTGTCCTGACGCCATCGATCATGGCCTCGATCTCGCCACGCAGTATGGAAAGGGGTGTCCGTAGTTCATGGGAAATGTCTGCTATCCATTGTTTACGCGAGTGCTCGTTTTCCTCCAACGTCTTTGCCAGAAGATTAAAATGTTGCGAGAGTTCGCCCAGTTCATCCTTTGATGTGATTTCTATTCGTTTGCCATAGTCTCCTGCGGCAAGAGCAGTTGTTCCTTCACTGATACGCCGGATAGGTTTTAACAGGTTGCGTGACAGGAACCAGGCGATGATTAACGCAACTGCAATGGCGCTACCCGCTATAATGAAAAACCATCTTTGCAGTTGTCGCATAAATTTTTCCTGCCTCGGGTTGATCATCTTTTCAATCGGTTCCCTGGCAAGAAAGCCAATCGTCTTTCCTTCGAGCAAAATGGGCTTTAATAAATAGTCTTCAAGTTGATCGAATTTAACAGTGCCTGCGATCGTCTGTTTGTCCGGATCAAGTAATACGCGTTCAGGTTTGGGCATCGGGGGTGGCCGTCTGGCTTCACGTTCACGGGAAGGAGGTCTGTCTTCAAAATGTTCCCGTTCTTCAGAATCTCTATCGCGTTCGAAATGATCGGAACGGAAACGTGGTCTATGCGGTTTTCTCGAAGTTAAGGCATCCCATAAAAAAGGATTGTTTTTGATAAAGTCCCAGCTTCCCGTTATTTCATAACGTTCAACCAGTGTTTCAATGATTAAACGGTCGTTACGTTCTTCTTCCGCTAAAACATGCGCTTTAAATCCGCGATCAAACGACCAGCTGATTAACGCCAGCATGATAATGATCACGCTGATGATTGATAGCAGGATCGCGAGGACAAGTTTTTTATGTAGCGAAAGTTTCATAATCATATTGTCCGAAAAAACAGAAGGTAAGACCATGTATAAGATGAACTTTCACATTGTTTTCATTTTTCAAGACAGGGTTTTATAGATAATTTAATATTATTTGCCAGTCGATTAATTTTTGATCCATTGTCTTTGCTGCATATGCCGGACTGGTAGAGGGCAGTCGATGGAATTCCAGTTCGGT
>JBNLAL010000229.1:0-3405 GCA_050302115.1 Gammaproteobacteria bacterium
TATTGCGGCATCCGTTACCTATTATAAATTTGTCTATTTGTGTCAGTTTGATCTGTATCAAATACGGATTTAACGCTTACATTTATAAGTTTAGTCCATCATTTGTTTCTGCGCTTTTGCGTTTTTTTAGTCGGCAGGCTGAACCAGTCTTCCTTGGTAATTTCGTGAAAGTGGTCAGCCTCTTCAATCATGAGTTTTGAGGTCGTACTGGCAACAGCAGCAATTTCTACCCGTACGCCTTCGGATTTCAGGTGCCGGACCAATTCGATATAGTCTGCATCTCCCGACATAATGATGATGGTATCGACCTTGCCTGCTACCTGGATGGCATTGATCGACAGGGGAATGTCGGCACTTTTATGACATGGTCTGACAGAACCATGATAAAAATTGTGTAATCGTTCCTGCAATTTATTTGAAATATGCGTTCCTTCACGAAAATAGACCAGGCGGCTTAAACCACGATTAACCAGTAGCTTTGGTATAAGTGCATCAAAATTGAGCATGGTGTTGGTATCATTGGCTTCGGAATGAATGCTTCTTTCAATATTATTTCCGTCAATTAATATGGCTACAGACTGGGATATCATAATATTTTCTGCAGGGTTCAGTACTTCTTTTGTATCGTTCATAAAATTCCTTTCATGTTTTAGTTTTTATATTCTGATTTAAGTATAATTGTTTTCATTAAATACAGTGTGATTATTGGAGTAGTTCGTTAACGGCTTGTAAAACATCATCAACAACAATGGGCCCGGGTTCCAGCTTTAGTTCATCTCCTTCCCTGTATTTTCCTGTGCGCACCAGTCGGGCGATTAGGCCTGAATCATTCGCTCCTTTGATATCACCATAAATATCATCCCCGATTAATGCGACTTCGTTGGCCTCCAGCTGAATGCTGGCAAGAACCTGTTCGAAAAATGCCTTTGCCGGTTTCCCGGTAATGACGGCTTCTATATCGCAGGCATATTCTATGGCTTCAACAAAAGGACCGGCATCGAGAAAAAACTCACCTGCCTTTTTAAAATATTTATTATGGCCAATGGCAATTAACGGCGCGCCTTGTAAACATAGACGAAAAGCGAAGTTTAAAGTTTCATAATTAAAATCTTCCGCTGCATCGCCAATGATTACTGCATTCGGATTTGATTGGTCCAGATCTGAAAACTCCGGTTCCAGATCAGGATGAATCAGGCAGTAAGGTCTTAAACCCTGTGCAATAACATAATCACGGGCAGCCAATGGGGCAGTATAAACGTGTTCTGCAGAAACGGATATCCCTGCATTTTTTAGCTGATTGACCAACATGGCCCGGGTTTGGCGTGAGGTATTGGTAATAAGCCGATAAGGTATACCCGCTTGTTCAACCTGTTTAATTGCCTTGTCCGCGTCTTTAATTAAATCCGGGCCATCGATCAGTACGCCGCTGATATCGAAAAATAAACCTTTGATCAAAATTACACCTGAAAACACTTACCTATATTTAAGTTTAGTGCATTCAGAAAAGAATAGAGAATTATCAGTGCTTAAAAATGGTTGTGTTACCGAACAGTTTATTTATACAGCATGCGAAACGGGATTATTTGTGATATCCGAGATAATTTTATCTAACAGCCTTCTTTCAACCATTTCCAGATCCTGAAAGCTTAAACCGACGCTAAATTTGCTCAACCAGCAAACCCGCATATTTATCTCCAGGCTATTTTCCGGATTCATGTCGCTTAAACAAACTTTATAGTGTTGGCCGAGTACGGGTTTCCATCGTTGAGGCCGGATTAATTCGACACCTCCACGTGAAAGGTTTCTGACAGGCGATGTGTAAATGTCATCGTCTATATTAATTTGTGCCAGCCAGTCGGCCTGTTGTCTTGGATATTGTCGACGTTCCTTCATGGAAGCCCCCGGTATTTTTATACTGGTAAATATTATCGGCCGGGGAGCCCAAAAATTTAATGGCTATTTAACGGGAATATAAATGCTGGTTATGAGGGAATTCGAGTTGGTCACCGTATGGGGCTCATTTTCATAAACTTCCAGCGAAGGTCTGCTTTTATCTATCTTGATTTTATACAGACAAACGTGTTTATAGGCAGCGTCCCAGGCCAGTTCCAGAAAACGATAAGCCCCTTGTAATGTCACTTTGTAATATTTTCCGCCAGCAAAGTTTTTGATTGAGTAGTCACTGGTTTTTGTTTCTTTGCTGACGGGAACGGCCATATCACAGACAAAATGTTTCTTTTTTATATTCACCTTGTGGTAAAGACTCATCGGTTTACCGCTTGTATTAATATTCTTTTGTTGTACATAATCCAGCAATTCAACAAAACCGGTTTGCATGGCTTCTTCCATCTCTTCGATATAACCTTCGAAAGGTTTACTTAAATACTGCACAGGTTCGAGATTGATCTGACCATCAAACCTTAATCTTGGGTGAGGTGAAGCGGGGTCAATTTCTCCGGCAAGCATGGCCAGTCCGAGATCATAATCTTTACTGACCAGACTTATGGTACGAGGAACCATAAAGCGAAACAGGAAAGGCATTTTACCTTGCATAACCCAGGTAACTTCAGTTTTTTCTATCCAGTCATCACCCCGTTGTTCATCTTTTTCCTTTAATTCAAAGCTGACATCACAAACTGATTTAAAAGGACGAACAAATTCGATTTTTTCCTGTAATACATTAGGCCGTTGGTGTGTGACATGCGTTAATGTTCCGGCGCCAATATGTTCACCGTCCCAACTGTAATAGCCGCCTTCTTCCTGACAGTTCTCACTGTAGTCAAGTTTTGTTTCCGGTTCATGGATTAACCAGGGACTCCAGTCAGGCCAGCTTTTCAGATCTCTGATCTTGTCGAAGATTTTGTCTGGCGTACCTTTCATAACCAGGCTTTGCCTGATTTCATATTCTCCCTTGAGGCACAAAAGGTAAACAAGTACTGCAAGAACAAGTATTGCCAATACGATTAAAATCGGAGTTACCATGTTTAATCCCTGTCTGGTTTAAGTGTTACGTTTTATCGCTATAATTGCACAAACTGAAATTAATTAAAGTATTTACATGATAGAAAATATTGATGATGAATCACCGGAAAACCTTCCGGACAAACTGAATCTTGAAACTTCAAAAATTGCCTGGGCCGAATTGATGACATTCTTTGCCAGTGGCATGGCGGTTTATGTGTCACATACACTTGATCTGATCAAGGTTGCCTGTGTACTGGTGGAAGATGATAAAACGCAAATGCAGCAGTGGATGGATGATGGCCTGGTCGCTAATGTCAGTGATGAACAGGCAAAGGCCTGGCATGAAACTGATGCCACCGTTTGGGCAGTTGTTATCAAACCGTGGGTGTTAGTCCAACCCATCGTTGATTAGAGGGTATCTATAAAAATATTTTTTAAAAT
>JBNLAL010000230.1:0-3404 GCA_050302115.1 Gammaproteobacteria bacterium
TTTATCTTATTTCCAGAAGTATAAAAATGTGGAGAGAACCGTATTCCGTTCATACGGTTTGCACAAATAACCTTATTATTCATAAGGTTAGTGTAAATTTCAGTATTATTTTTATTCTTAATTTTAAATGTCACAATGCCTGCACGATATTTTTGCTGTTCTGGCGTCACGAGCAAATAATCTGAATTATTCTTTATAAAATCAATTATATACTGTGTATTATTAAATATATTTCTAGAAATAATCTCAATTCCAACTTCATCGATGAGGGATAAACTGGCTGACAGGGCATAAATACCTAACATATTTGGACTTCCGCACTCAAAACGCCTTGCCGAATTAGCGGGTTGCCAATCTATGGCATCATAATCTCCCATCTTTTCCACCATGTGCCAGCCATATTGATGAAGCTTTAATTGTTCTCGTACAGATTTAGCACAATAGAATAGGGCAATGCCCTCTGGTCCTAACATCCATTTATGCGCATCTGCCATCACAAAATCTGCTTTTATTTTTTGCACATCGAATGGTAAGACGCCAAGACTCTGAATAGCATCAACACAAAATAAGATATTGTTGTTCTGACAAAATTCTCCAATTTTCTCCAGATCTAAACGTCTACCCGAACCATATTGGACTGAGCTAATAGTCAATAAGCGGGTATTGTTATCACAGGCAGCTATAAGTTGGCTTTCAGCACTTTCGACTTCCGAAATATCAATTTGACGGAATTCAACACCTTTTTCTGCTTGTGCTTGCCAGGGAATGCGATTTGATGGGAATTCTTCGTTACTACTGACTATATTTTCACCCGGTTGCCAGTCTATACCTTCTGCCACTACGGAAAGCGCTTCCGACGTATTCTTTAATAAAGCAATGTCTGCAACAGAGGGAGCATTGATTAAGTGTTGTAATTGTTTTCTTAACAAAGTCTCGGTCTGTATCCATTCTGGATAATGACTGGCTCCGAAATGCAGGTTTTCATCGGCAAATCGCGCAACACATTTTGCCGTTCTATTTGGCCAGGGAGAAACAGCGGCATGATTTAAATAGATGTATTCATCATCCAGTTGAAATTCATTTTTAATTAATTCATTAAGGTTCATTAGACATTAATAGGATATGGTCTATATTTTAAAAGAATATATTTTAATAAGTTTTCATAAGTATATGAAAAAATTAATATTAATAATATCTGTTATGTATTCATCTGCTGTATATCCTATTGAATTCTATCAATGTATAGATAGTGAAGGGCAGTCACATTTTACGAATTTGCCTAAATCTTCTCTCGATAAAAATTGCGTACAACGTAGTAATCAATACCTTGTTATGTTGAATCAGGATTATTCAAACCTGGCAGTTGAATTGAAAAAATTTGAAGTTAATGCAGATGATGAAGAATTTATGGGGTTAGAACAAGAAAATGACAAAAACAGCATGCCGGAAATGTTAGATGCTGATACCGATACCGTGTTGGAACAGTTGCTAGAAAATAGCCAGGAAGAACCTCAAAACCTTCCTGCTGATTTAGTTGAGGCACGTACCAAGTCTGTTCAGGGAAATTTAAAAACCAATAATTTTGATGAACCTGTAACAAATGTAAAAGATTAAAACACGTGTCGCAAATAAAAGACATTTATGCAGTTTTATAATATAAAAACAATGAGTTAGTGTATTACGTCAGCTGGCATATCTATTGCGTAATAAGTTTTATATTTAAAAAAGGATAAAACTTAATGACACAACGAGAAAAGGATCTCTGGTCAATTAATCTTGATTTATTAAAGTCCTCAGTAAACCGTTATGGGCTTTATGGCGTCATGATTGCAATTTTTACTATTACTGCAAGTGCCATGCTTGTTAGTTACCAAATGACTGGACAAGTGAATCTGTACACCATTTTTCAGGCACATCAGGAAAATTTTGCACTCCGTATACTGGATTTTCTGCCTTTTATTTTTGCTTATTGGGGGCAATATTCCGGCAAAGAAATCGTGTCTCAGGCAGGAAGAATGATGCTTGAACATACAGAAGACCTACGCGAGGAAAACACTTCATGGAAAAATAAGTCATTACACAAAGAAACTCACGATACCCTGACAAACTTGCCGAACCGGGTTCTTTTTTATGAAAAATTGCAGGATGCCATCAATGCCTCCAAACAAAACAATACGCATATTTCTGTCGTATTCATGGATCTGGATAACTTCAAGTTCATTAATGAGCAATTTGGTAACAGTAATGGCGATCTGATACTAAAATATTTTGCCACCCGCTTATGTCACCAGGTATCAAAAAAAGAACAGATTGCCCGTATGGGCGGGGATGAATTTGCCATTATTGTATATGACGATGCAGAAGGGCGTGCTACCAGCGCCATCATCAAACGAATTAAGAAATTACTGGAATCAACGTTCGAAATCGATGAGAAGCATATTGAGATTTCAGCCAGTATGGGAATTTCCTGTTATCCAAAACATGGAAAAGATGCAGATAACTTGATTCAGTATGCGGAAATTGCCATGTACAGTGCCAAACAAAATCCGAAAGGATATATGTTTTATTCAAATGCATTGCGTCAGGATAATCCACATCGTTTGAGTTTATTGTCTGAATTACGTCAAACGATTAACCATGGAGGTCTGGATCTATACTTTCAACCAAAAATTAATATAAATACAAAAAAAACTATTGCCGTTGAAGTATTGGTTCGTTGGTCACACCCAAAATATGGAAACATTTCTCCAGAAGAGTTTATCCCGCTGGCAGAACGCTCCAGATTAATTCGTCCCATGACGGACTGGGTAATTTTGCAGTCACTGAAGAGATTAAAAGCATGGCATACAGCGGGGATTAAAATCGAAATGTCTATCAACATTTCCGCCAAAGATTTGGAAGATCCGGCTTTTTTAAAAATCTTAACAAAAGCGGTTAATTCAAGTGGAGTTAATCCAGCTGCATTAACGATTGAAATAACTGAGAGTTGTGTCATGCAAGACCCGGATAAATCAATGTCTATACTACATTCAATGAAAGAGATAGGTGTTAATCTGTCAATAGATGACTTTGGTACAGGTTATTCGTCTCTTGCTTATCTAAGTCATTTGCCGGTTAACGAACTAAAAATTGATAAAAGTTTTGTGAAAGGAATGCTGGAGAATGCAAACAATCTACTTATCGTTAATGCAACAATCGATCTGGGACATAACCTGAACCTTAAAGTGACTGCAGAAGGTATTGAAGACGATTTAACATTCAATAAACTGGCTGAGATGGGATGTGATATTGCACAGGGTTATTATATGAGCCCGCCATTACCAGAAAATAAACTAATAGAGTGGTTGAGTGAATCCAAATGGTCTATTCAAACTTTAGAAAGCCCCATACATAATTACGCATAA
>JBNLAL010000231.1:0-3391 GCA_050302115.1 Gammaproteobacteria bacterium
GCAATCGCTTCAGTTGTAACATGTTTTTTAAACAATGGCTTCATTTTTACTTGCTTAATGTTTAAGTTAATCTTTTATGATTAGCATTGTTGTTAAACGTATTAACTTTTAAGTATTACAATTTTTTATAACTATATTTTAATAGACAGTTTGTCGGATATGCAGTTATAGGTTTTACAAGTGGACTTCATGAAAAACCTCCTTGTTTCAATAAGATATGTGATGGATTAATTATAAGCAGTCTATATCCCAGGTGTCCACTTTGTGTTTTTTCATATCTATTTTGGGTATGTCGCTCTATAAAATATCCAATTATAAATGGTGATTTATTACATAATATTCAATAAGTTATAATAAGCACTCAAAATATGCATATCTGACACTTTTAGGAATGACTTACCCATGGAGAGGGTATATGAATACTAAACAACCACCCAAGTTATTAGATCAAGTTAGACAAAAAATTCATTTTCTGCACTATTCACGAAAAACTGAACAGGCCTACGTTCATTGGATACGGCGATACATTCTCTTTCATAACAAGCGTCATCCTAAAGACATGGGTGGAGAAGAAGTTTCAATTTTTTTGAATTATCTGGTTAACAAAGAAAATGTTTCTGCTTCAACACAAAATCAGGCTTTAACGGCCATAATATTTTTATATAAACAGATTCTGAATATTGACGTGGGTGAAATTCCTGAATTTCAATATGCCAGAAAGCCGAGACGACTTCCTGTAGTGCTTACACAAGATGAAGTAAAGGAAGTATTTAAATATTTAAATGAGCCCCATAAAACCATGGTAGGTTTAATGTATGGAGCAGGATTAAGACTAAATGAATGTTTAAAATTAAGAGTTTTAGATGTTGATTTTGGTCGAGGAGAAATAATAGTAAGAAGAGGAAAAGGGAATAAAGATCGTAGAACTATGTTGCCCGAATTTGTTGTGCCAGGTTTAAAACTCGCCATTGATAAAGTTGAAAAATACCATGCGATTGATCAAAAAAGCGGAATTACTCATGTTGATATGCCTGATGCTTTGGCCAAAAAATACCCGAATGCCGGTAAGGAGTTAAAGTGGCAATTTGTTTTTGCTTCATACAAAACCTCTGTTGATCCCAGGACTGGAAATACGGGCCGTCATCATATTCATACGAGGTCAGTATCAAGAGCAATTAATAACGCGATAAAAAAAGCAAGAATTATGAAGCATGTTTCAGCGCATGTTTTTCGTCATTCATTTGCAACGCATTTACTGGAAAATGGATATGATATCAGAACAGTACAAGAATTGATGGGGCATTCCAATGTCAACACGACGATGATCTACACCCATGTGCTCAATAAAGGGGGACATGGTGTTAAATCACCTATAGATAGTCTTTAAAATTCACACATACCTAAATTAGAAGATAATAGGTCACAGATATCATAAAAAGCCATATGGTTAATATGGACAAGCTGCCAACAAATTTTAATTTTCTTTTCGTTGTATCATCAAGTTCTTCATTATGTTTTTCTTTTACTGGTTCAGGGATCATTTTAAATACGACTGCTAATGCAATGGGAATAAGAATGGCTTCGTCCAGTAAACCCAGAACGGGAATAAAATCAGGAATGATATCGATCGGGCTGATGATATAAGCCAGTATAAAAACAACAAATAATTTTGCTAACCAGGGAGTCCGGTTATCCCGCATAGCTGTAATCAATAATGAAACCTTATCGATCACGTTTTATATAGTGGCTCCAGTTTTCCCGTGTTGAGTTTATCTTTTTCATTATCAAATGATTGTGATTCGAAGACGTTTAAAAAGACACTGCCATTCCACTGGCCGGTATTTTTTCCATAGAGATGACTGTTTAACTCGTCGAGTCTATTCTGCCATTCTGTATTACCGAATGGTTTTAACTGATCAATACTCGTTATCCGTTTTTCAGGCCATTTACCTCTGGTCCATTCAAGCAAGGCTTGTCTGGTTTTAACCGGATCATTTTCCCTGCATGCGGTTTTTAAATTGTTCAATAATGTTCTTTTTGTTGAAGCCTTATCATCGTTTAACACGGTTACTTTTTTACTGCGTTGACTTAACCACCAGCCCACTACAGTCATTAACCAAAGAATAAACAAGCTCAGACTTATCCACTTCCATGGAGGAGATTCTGCTTGTACGACAACGGGTTCAGACTGAACCTCTGATTTGTTTTTTGTTTCAGTAGCAACGGGTTCAGGCATTTTCTCTGTTACTTGCGGTGAAGGAGCTTGAGTAACTGTTGTGGAAGGCTGAACAGATAAACTGCGTTCAGGTAATTCCGCTATTTCCATTTTATCGGTTTCGGTGTTCCACCAGGGAATTTTAATGGCCGACAAATTGTATTTACCGCCTTGCATGGGAATGATGGCCATCTTTTCCCGGCGAGTGCCGATAAAACCATTGGCGTCGTTGCTTTCTTCAAATTCCGGTTGGTCCGGATAGTGTTTGAATTCATCGGGCAGCGTATCGTTAATTACAGGCAGGTTGCTTGCCGCCAGTCCTTCTGCCGTTAAAGTCAGTGTTCGCGTTACCGCCTCACCCTGTTTCAATTTATCCGGCGCAGCAGACCATTGTTCCTGGATATTCAGGTGTTTTGCCGGTAACCAGTTTTTCCCGGTAAAGGTCTCGGGTATCGGTTTTACATCCAGGGCAACGGTATCTGATCGTTTAACTATTGACCTCGGCTGCGGTCCAAACGGATCAAAATTAAAAAAATTGCCTGTTCCGGTTTGTGCCTGGAAGATAAGTGGTTTTATTTCCAGTTGCCCGCTATTCTGCGGAAAGATGACATAACGACGTTCAATGACGCTATAACGTTTGCCATTTATATGCGTTTCATAACTTTTATCATCACCAAGCTTGTTAATTACTGCCTGACCACCAGTCACTTCCGGTTCAGATAAACTGGCATTATTTGTCGGTATAGCACGATATAGTTTTACCGTATAAATCACTTGTGCCTGTACATAAGGTGTTTGTGTACTGGTTTTCACATCCAGAAATATATCATCTGTATTTTTACTCTTTGTGGCAGGGGCAGCTGCAACAATGTTTAAGAACCGGGGTTGTGATAATTCATTTCCGAAATCAATCGCCGGTATTTTTATCTTTCCTGCTTTATTAGGTAATACTGTCAATATCCATTGCTGTGAATAGCTCATATCGCCATTTATAATATTGGTATTAATGCGGCTACTTGTACTCAAAATCGTAAAATCTTTCTTTAAGGGACTAAAGTCCGGCTGGCCCTTTATTCTTTCGCTACTTTCAAATATCAATTGGAAAGATTCATTGAGTACGACTGGGTCGCGATCAACACTCACCAATATTTCTGCCTGTGTTTGTTGGCATAATAA
>JBNLAL010000232.1:0-3377 GCA_050302115.1 Gammaproteobacteria bacterium
ACGTTTTTTTGGTAAATGATGATGTTATTAATGCCGGTTTATTAACCATGTTTATTCTGGTATTGAACTCCGGTTCTATAGGTATTTATTCGGCCTATAATCGTGTTTATTATGGGTTCAATATTCCTGCCATATTACCTTTGTTTTTTTATTTGGTATTGAACAATAATCCTCAATTGGTTGAGCTTGGAATTATTTTTATAGCATTTATAGTTTTTATATTTGTCATTCAATATCATTCACAAAGAATTATTAATCAGCTCATAGCAGTAAAAATGGACAGGGAAAATTTATTGGATAGTTATGAAGTTGATCAGCACCGAATAAATACTTTGCAGCGAATGTATAATACAAATTTGCAGGAATTAAATTCGGTCAAAAATGCATTGAAAAATTGCAGGGAAAAGCTGAAATAAATTGAATTATAAAGAAGATTATCCTGGATAAGATGATAAAAGTTTACGAATGGTGTCCACAAACAAAGTAAATTGATCATTAGGTTGCCAATTAGTTTGTTTGTAAACCGGTTTGTCAAACAGGCTTTTACGAAATCCCTGAGTCATTTCAACTTGTACACCACGTAGATGTGTTCCGCGATTACAAATATTCGTTTTAGCCTTTCCTTGTCTCGTAGGACTTGGATCATGACCAGCTTTAAATCCTTCATGATTTAGTGTGTCGATAAAAAGTTGTTTTAATTCTTCATGTAAACCACCAAAATAAACACAAGGTTTATTGCCATAAGCACCGTGAAATGTAATCACAATGTTTACTTGATTGATTAAACACAAAGCTGTGGGTTCATCAAAGTGATTACTGGTAATGTGTAGGTGTTTGCTTTGGGGTTTTAAACCTTCAAAACAATAAAAACAGTGGTCCTCTCCTGCAATGGAATTGGCAATTTGACCAGTTGCTCGTTCAATGTAACCTCCATGTGGAGCAAATATCCCATATGTGGTTTCTTTTGGGCGCGCCAGTATCCGGTAATCAACTGATTCTTGCGTTTTAAGAGACAGTGCCGCAAAGTTTTGATAGAGATCCGCCATATGTTTATCATTATAGTTAATCGCTAAATTTGGTTCATGTAGAGTAAAAAGTTTTTTTATAATTATGAAATACAGTAGTTACCAGTTAGTTATGCAGGTACAGGTTTAAGAAGGAGTATATTTATGGCGGAACAAATTGTTAAAGGAAGTTGTCTTTGTGGTGAGGTCACCTATGAAATAAAAGGCCCGTTTAAAATTTTCCAGTATTGTCACTGTTCACGTTGTCGGAAATTTACCGGTAGTGCCCATGCTTCAAATCTGTTTGTTCCTCCAGAACAGTTTACATGGACTAAAGGTGAAGAAATGGTAGGACGTTATGAACATCCGGATGCCAAATATTTTGCAAGCTGTTTTTGTAAACGTTGTGGATCTTCATTGCCCTGGGCAGTAAAAGGAGGAAAGAATATTGTGGTAACTGCAGGCACACTGGACGATATACCTGACATAAGTCCTATGTGGAATATTTTTTGGAAATCCAGGGCTGCATGGTACGAAGGAACCGAGCATTTACCAAAACACGATGAGTTTCCATGATAGTTAACTGAACTGATCCCAGTATGGTTTATCTCCAAAACGTTGACATAGAAAATCAATAAATAATCGGACTCGTTGTGAGAGATAACGGTTTTTGGGATAAACGGCATAAGCATTGAATTGAGGTAATTTATAATCGGTCAATACACATACCAGTTCACCGGTCGTGATTGCTTTCCAGCTGATAAAGGTTGGTGTAGCAATAATGCCATGACCGGCAACGGCCATGTCTTTTAGAAACTCTCCATTATTAGCTAGTATATTTGCGGATACATCTACTTTATGTTCTGTACCTTTTTTATCAATAAGCCGCCATTTAGTTGAACCACCGAGGTTACTGTAGTGTAACAATCTGTGCTTTTTTAAATCGTCTATCGATTCGGGTTTGCCATACTGTTTTAAATATTCAGGGCTGGCACAAAGTAGTAGACGAATCGGACATATTCTGCGGGCAATAAGACTGGAGTCTTTTAGTTCTGCAATTCGAAATGCAAGGTCCAATCCTTCTTCAATCAGATCGACCTGGCGGTCAGAAAAATCAATATTAATCTGGATGCCGGGATTGTCCTTAAGAAAACTGTCGATAGCCGCCGATAGATGAAACAAGCCAAATGATAACGGAGCGGCAAGATTGATCGTGCCTTCTAACGCTGTATTGGCATCAATGGTCAGTGCATTGAGTTCGCTGACATCATCGATAATTCTGACTGCTCTTTCATAATAGTTCTGACCGTTTTCAGTCAGACTGGATGTGCGTGTTGTTCGATTAAGCAGGCGTACGCCTAAGTGGTTTTCCAGTTCTTGCAGACGGCGACTAACTGCGGATTTTGCAATATTAAGCTGTTCTGCTGCGCGGCTAATACTGCCGGCCTCTACGATACGGATAAATAGTTGAATGTCTTCAAGTTGTCCCACGATATTGTTCTAATATTAAGAACTATAATTTGTAATTATTGGTCTTTATTCATAAATAATCAACACTTAGACTCGTTCCTGACAATAACGATAGCTGTTTTAGGAGAGAAACAATGAATCTATTACAAACTTTTTCTGCCCCTTTGGGACGTATTCTGATAGCCAGTATTTTTGTGATGGCGGGTATCCAGAAAATATTCGCATATGCCGGTACTCAGGGCTATATGCAATCCATGGGTGTGCCGGGAGAATTACTGCCCTTAGTGATTCTTTTGGAGCTTCTGGGTGGCATGGCAATTGTCATTGGCTGGAAAACAAAATGGGTGGCACTGGCCTTAGCCGGTTTTACTATTATTGCCGCAGTTATTTTTCATTCTAATTTTGCCGATCAAATGCAGTCGATCATGTTTATGAAGGATCTGGCAATTGCAGGTGGTTTTGTATTGTTAGTCGCACATGGTCCGGGGGCGTATGCATTGGATAATGCAAGGCGGGCATGAGGAGGCAGTATGAGTACAATTAACCGTGAACCAGGATTGATTACTAGTGGTTACCCTACCAGTGATGGTGACGGCGTAAAAATAACCCGGATCATTGGTTCACCGGAATTAAACATCCTGGATCCTTTTTTGTTGTTTGATGTCTTCGAATCTGACCAGACGCAGGATTATATTGGCGGTTTTCCTGATCATCCACATCGAGGATTCGAAACAGTGACCTATCTCCTCGCAGGCCGATTACGGCATAAAGATAATGCAGGACACGAAGAAGGTGACCATAGTGGATCTAAGTGGGAGCAGAAACAAACTGACTCAGAATATGTACAGGGTATGAAATGTGAGGTTAGTAACACCACGGTAAAGAAGACTTCCTACAATGTGA
>JBNLAL010000233.1:0-3368 GCA_050302115.1 Gammaproteobacteria bacterium
ATTCCAGAACCTTCACCGACAACAAGTCCATCAGCCTTACTATCAAATGGAGAACAACGACCAGATTTTGAGATTGCATTGAGTTGAGAAAAGCCCATTTGTGTATACAAACAATCAGGTCGCGACACACCCCCCGCTAACATGGCATCACAACGACCACTTAATAATTCATCGACTGCATACTTTAATGAATAAAGTGATGAGGCACAGGCCGCATCCAATGTATAGGCACCTGCCCCCAATCCTAATGCTTTGGCTAATAAACCACCTGGTAAACCAGCTACGTACCTGTTTAAAGACTCGGTTTTTACTGATGTTTGTTTTGAATCATTAAACAGTTGTTCTTCAAATAACCATTTGAATATTTCATCACTGAATAAAGATGATGATTCGGTAGGTAAAACAATATTCCCAATAATGACACCAACACGTTCCTTATTTATTAAATCAGTATTTACATCATTCCAGGCATCTCGACCGGCATGTAACAGGATTTGATACATGGGATCGAGTCGTTGCAATAAGTCAGCATCAATATTTAAACCATCTGGATTAAACTGAAAATCCTGAATCAGACAGGCACGACGCGAATTAACCTTATCCGGCGCTAAATCTTTCGAATACAAATCATCAGGTGAAAGTCGCCAACGGTCAGCTTGAACATCTATTGCAGTATCTTTGGCATTCAGAATATTCTGCCAGAACTCATCCAGATCATGGGCACCGGGAAAGACACCGCCAATACCAACTATTGCAATTCGTTCTGTCATTATTTAGATCTTTACTTGCTTTTGCTGTTTTATTAACAACTAGTCTTCTAACGTTAATGCATTTTCCTTGAATGCAGTCTGCAAAGAACCATCGCGTACACATTCGTAAGCTTCCATCAAGGCAACTAACTGTCCTTTATGATCCAGAAACTCAATCGTTGCGTTGGCCTTGTGCTCGTTATGAACATTAATTTCTGCGATGATTTTTACACCGTCTTTTGGATAGTTACGCTTGAATTGACGATAACGTCCAATTGCTGTAGGTAGAGAACCGACACCACTTTGTTCAAAGCTCCATAAGATCATCATCTGGAAAGCAGAATCAAGAACCAATGGATCGGTTAACCAGTTGGAACGAATAGGTTGTTTCATCCAGGCAGAAGGTGCTGGTGCTGAATCAACATTGGCGACAATACCCCTGTCACTACAATGTGTAACTTCTTTAATACCGTGAAGATGTTGTCCATGGAATAACTGGCCGTTCTGGTAATATTCACCCTGCTTCTTATTATATTCATCTGTCACTGGTTCCAATTTAGGTAACACATTCTTTTCATATTCATCAGCTAATACGATAACTGCACTGGCATGCAGAAATTGTTTTGAACGCAATTCAACCGGGACAAAGGCAGTATTTTCTTTTTGTACCATCTCTCCCGCCAATATACTGAGATGAATATTTTCATCTGCATTTAGCGTCACTCCCTTAAATACCCGAAAGTCATCAAAACCATTGAATTGCATGCCCGGATTTAGATGTAAGGCACCATGAGCAAACCATTCAATAATGACGGCCACAGGCAATACAGCCTGACCATTCATAACATGTGAAGAAAGAAAGTCATATGAACCAACTGACAGGTCTCTTTCAAATGCAACAGAATAATTATCCGAATCAATAACAGGCGTGTTTTTATTTAATTTAATTGACGGTACAAAATTTTCAGCTTCGCCTAATACAACAGTTTCTACCGGACCATCCGATTCGATTTCATTTATTAAATAGTCAGCACCGGCTTTTAAACCAATAACACCCACTCCTTCTTCGGCAAACAGCTTCTTTAATGCAGGAGTCACCATACCACCATCCCAGGGACCCCAGTTGACCGACAAGACCTTGCAATCTTTTCTCTGTTTGTTTTCGTACTCAGCCATCTTGTTTAGCACTTCATTGGCTGCAGCATAGTCAACCTGTCCCTTGCGACCCAGTCTTGCTGTTGTTGATGAAAATAAAACAATCAATCTCAAAGTATCATTGCATGTTGCCGAGAGCAGGTTTTCCAACCCATCTACCTTGGTTGAAAAAACAGTATCAAATTGTTCTTTAGTTTTATCTTCGATTAGACGATCTGCCAGTACACCAGCCGCATGTATTACACCGCTAACATTACCTAACTCAATCCTTGCCAGATCGATGGCATTTTCTACTGCTTTTTCATCGGTGACATCTACAGAGTTGTATTGAACTCTGGAACCCGTTTGTACGATTCTTCTTAAGGTTTCTCTGACCTCGCGGTTTGCCAGTATCGATTGATATTTTTTCTCAAGCTCTGCCGGTTTTAGTTTTTCTTTTGAATTATCCAACACTGCTTTTTTAATTGCTGCAGGTTCAGTTAAAGAAGCTAACCATTCCGGTTCATCTTCCGGTTCTGGACTACGCCCTAACAACAATAAACCGCATTTATAATTTTCCGCCAATGCCACAGCAATCTCTGCTGTTACACCCCGCGCACCACCAGAAATAACAATCAGGTCCTTTTCACTCAATAAGTTCTTTTCATTATTTTCTACAATAGCTTCTTCTACTAAAACCAGTTGTAAAACTTGTTCGTTTTTCAATCCGACTTCCAGAGGACCTTGTAAAAATATTTCTTTTTGAATTAATTCAATAGAAGTCTTGGCCGGATCAATATCGACTGATTTGCAGTTGATCCCTGGCCATTCCTTATCGGCTGTTTTAATTATTCCGTACAACCCTGCCTGAACAGGATTACCTTTTAACTCATTTTCAAAACCAAAACCGCCACCTAAAGAAGTAATAGATGCAAGAAATCCTTTTGATTCTTTTAGTAATGGACCACAACGTTGAATTAAATTAAATATTTTCAATAACCATTGCTTATTGGCTTGTTCACAACCAACAACAATTAATCCACCCAGGTTTTTATTCACCTTTGTTTTGCTTGTGGTTAATTTTGTTTTATAACCTTTAGTCTTTAACGATTCAGCTAATTGCTCTGCCAGCTTGCCTCCGTTTTTATTAATCCAGATTTCCTTGTCCTTATTAAAAGTAATTGCATTACGTTCCTCTTTAATTTCACTAAGCTGAACAATACTGCGAACCAGTCTTGATTCTATTTCCGGTTCTTTAACTTCAATCTTTTCTTCTGACTTGATTTCTGCTTTCGTAGTGCCCATTTGATCATTCATATAGCTAATGATCTGTTGCAGGGTTTGCAGGTTCGCCAGATCGTCTGCAGCAACAACCGGCAGGTTGGGCATCTTGTCCTGCAAGGCAGAAAGAATTTCAACACGCTTGATCGAATCAATACCCAGGTCACTATCGAGATGCATTTCAAGATTTAACATATCAACGGG
>JBNLAL010000234.1:0-3367 GCA_050302115.1 Gammaproteobacteria bacterium
GGGAACATTAACAGATATTACAAATTTCATTGAAGCAGATGAAAAATTACATGCTAAAGATGAATTAATCAGGAAGTTAATGGAACATGATCCGGATTCCATTGCCTTGATTAGTGAAGATGGTGTAGTCATCAAGGAATATTCCAGAGAGTTTGCGCAAATTCTTGGTTATAGTCAGGAAGATATTAAGGGTCGGAATATCATGGAGATGCAATTTGAAGAAGATATTCCATATACACTAGAGATATTAAATCAGGTTAAATCAGCATCGAACGCGATTATTCATTCTGAATTTCGTATCAGAGGCAAGGATAATAAAGCGCACTGGATCGACTATACATTCACCAATAAACTCGATGATCCCGAGATAGGGGCCATTATCGGTAATGGACGTTTTATCACTGAGCGTAAACAAGTCGAATTTCAGCTTGAAAAAAGTGAATTAAAATTTCGTACACTGGTGGAAAAATCATTGGTGGGCGTTTATTTAATACAGCATGGGCAATTCATTTATACCAATCCACAACTTCAACATATCCTGGGTTACAGTGAAGAAGAATTGTTACAAATGCCGAGCATGTTGGAAGTCGTACATGAAGATGATCGTGAATTAGTCAAAACAAATTTACAACGGCGTATTGATGGCGAGATTGAATCCATTCGCTATCCTTTTCGTTGTTGCCACAAGCAAGGACATACTATTCATGTAGAAGCACATGGTTCACGCGTATCATGGGAAGAAGGTATAGCCGTTATTGGTACATTACAAGATATTACCAAACGTATAAATGCAGAAAAAAATCTTAAGTTATTCCGTTCGTTGATTGATAAGAGCACGGATTATATTGAAATCATTGATCCGGAGACGGGACGAATTCTTGATGCAAATGAGCGATGTTATCTTGATAAGGGATATTCGCGAGATGAAATGTTAGCGTTAACTATTTTCGATCTGGATATTAATATGGATCGAGAGAAATTTAGCCAAAATGTTGAAGAGTCTCGTCATAAAGAAATGATTTCCTGGGAAAGGATGTTTCGGCGTAAAGACGGGAGTCAATTTCCTATAGAAGTGAACATGAAAATGATCCATCTGGATCAAGATTACCTTATTGCTACGGCCCGCGATATTACCGAACGCAAACTTGCAGATAGTAAATTGCTGGAAAAAGAGCAACAACTCAAAATGTTTGTGAAATATAGCCCTGCTGCTGTTGCCATGTTTGATAAAGACTTGCGGTTTTTGGTTGTTAGTCAAAGATGGTTAACTGACTACAAAGTGGATGATCGGGACATTACCGGGCTTCACCATTATGAGGTTTTTCCGGAGATCCCTGAACGTTGGAGGGAGATACATCAACGTTGTCTTAACGGAGAAATAGTAAGTAGTGATGAAGATTATTTTGTCAGACCGGATGGAAGTACGGATTGGGTAAGATATGAAGTCAGACCATGGAATCATTATAATGGTGAGATTGGCGGGATCATTATTTTTTCAGAGGTAATCACTGAACGTGTACTGGCAAAACAAAAAGAACAGGTATTACAGCATAGACTGAATACGGCAATCAAAGCCGCCGATATCGGCTTCTGGGATTTGGATTTAAAGACAGATAAGGTGTTTTATTCAAAAGAATGTAAAAGCCAACTAGGTTATGCAGAGAATGAAATTGAAAATGATAATAAAGAATGGGCTCGTCTGATACATCCAGATGATCGCCAGCGCGCCGTGCAATGTATGGATAATTGTATCGCACATCCTGAAGAAGGTTATTTATGCGAATTCAGGTTACGACATAAGGACGGGACATATCGCTGGATAATGTCACATGGTGAAACTCACATGGATGATAAAGGGCAAGCTGAGCATATATTCGGTTCACATGTTGATATTACTCACTTGAAAAAAGCTGAATTAGAATTAGGTGAAAACCAGGAAAGACTAAAGCATCTGCTTTCTTCCACACCAACCGTTCTATATTCAATGAAAATTGAAAACAACAAGTTCATTCCCGATTGGGTAAGTGACAGTATTACCCGTATATCGGGTTATACGGTCGAAGAGGCATTACAGTCCGATTTTTGGGAAAGGTATATTCATCCTGAAGACAGACAGAATTGCAGGGAAGCGTTAAGCACGTCGTTAGAAACTGATAGCTTTATTAGTGAATATCGTTTCATACACAAACTTGGACATACAATCTATATACATGATGAATGTCGAGTATTGCGTGATGATAAGGGAAAGATGACTGAGATTATTGGTAGCTGGAGCGATGTGACCCGGAAACATGAAGAACAGGAAAAAATACGTCTATATGCAGCTGCGTTTGAGAATACCAGTGAAGGTGTATTGATTACCGGATTGGATGGAACAATTATTTCAGCAAATAAGGCATTTCGTAAAATAACCGGTTACAGCAAGGAAGAACTACTTGGACAAACACCTCGTTTGCTGCATTCAGGAAAACAGGACCGGTTGTTCTATCAAACTATGTGGAACAGTTTATTAAAAAGTGGTCAATGGAGTGGTGAAATATGGAACCGCCGAAAAAATGGTGAGCTTTACCCGCAATGGTTGAGTATCAATGCGGTCTTTGATGATCAAGATAACCCAACACACTATATTGGTATTTCAACGGATATCACTAAATTAAAGGCAACCGAAAACAAACTCGATCACCTCGCTCATTATGATGCATTAACTGATCTGCCTAATCGTTTATTATTTCGTTCCAGATTGGATCATGCCATCGAACAGGCTAAACGTAACAAGCAATTCCTTGCTCTATTATTTATTGATTTAGATGATTTTAAGGTTGTTAATGATAGCCTGGGACATGCTGTTGGAGATGAGTTACTGCTTGATGTTTCTAAGCGCTGGAAGAAACGTTTACGCGGTGTAGACACACTGGCACGTTTAGGTGGTGATGAATTTGTCATATTATTGGAAAATATAAAGCGGCCCGATGAAGCAGCTAATGTCGCGCAAGGCATATTGCAAACTTCTTCGGCTCCTTACAAGTTATCCAGTGGTGATGAGGTTTATGTTGAAGTCAGTATCGGTATTAGTATATTTCCTGATGACGGGACGACGGCCGAAGATTTGTTACGCGATGCAGACACGGCCATGTTCTTGTCCAAGCGAAGCGGTCGAAACCGTTTCAGTTATTACACGCCTGAATTGGGCACCTCCATTACGGAACGTCTTGAACTGGAAACGGCATTGAGACAAGGCATTAAAAATCATGGCCCGTTCACCTTTGTCTTCAATCAGTTTCTGCAACTCATTAAGCTCATTTCCATACGAAGCAGCCAACTCCAGGTCCATATTTTCAACGGCCGTACTTATAAGTAGACGTAGGGT
>JBNLAL010000235.1:0-3363 GCA_050302115.1 Gammaproteobacteria bacterium
TGAAAAATATAAAATTTCTGGAGTCTCAATCTCAAGACCTCTTGCACTACTAACAACTTGTTTGACTAGTTTACCCAGACAACATTGTATGTTTATGTTTCGAGTATTATTCTTTTAAATAGTTTATTGTGCATCTCAAATTAACAAAATAGTGTCTCTAGTGAACCAAAATATGTCTCTAGAAATGTCACTACAAGATATAGACATTTTCAAAATGTCACAGAATGCTTCTTCAATCCAATCTGTGGTACATATCGGGTTGTGATCAACATCGTAAATTATTGCGATAAATCGTTTAGGTTTACTTTTTGCTCTTACAATCAGGTTTCCCGGCAGCTCTCTCGTTTGTTGCTCCATTTTTTTTATCATATCGGGAAAACTTTCCACACTATGTAGAATGACCGGGGATTTTCCCAATAAAAAGTTGGTGTCCTGTTCTTCAACAACTGCATCTACTACCAGCATAGCCGGGTCGGTCAAGGTAAACTGAATTATGGTATTCCCCGCAATCCAGTCCAGGTTGGGGATAGTTTCACTGGTCATTGTTTAAGCATAGTCAGTTTTGACTACACTGCAAAACTAATAATGAAAGATTTAATAAATTTCAAATATTAGAAACGGAATAGTTCATGACAGGCTGCACAGGTGTCCGTGAGTCTCTGATAAGAGACGTTCATTTTATGATAATCTCTTTTCTCGGTTGCCTGGCGCAAGCTAATTGCTTCCTGGTTTAATTGTGCTGCTACAGATTGAAATATTTGTTTTTCTTCATCCGTTAAATCAAATGCAGGCATCGCCCGGTTCAAGTACAAGGTAGCAATCATTAATTCATTTATGTTAATGATGAGATGTGTAATATTTTCCTGAAGGTTCTCATCGCTCTCAAATTCATCAGGTGCAGCTTCATAATATGAGCTGTTAATTCGATGCATGATATCTTTTATTAAATCGCTCTGAATAGCATGAAATTGCAGTTTATCTTCCTGATATTTGTTATCGGTTTCGGGATGGGCACTGAAAGCTATGCATGGCAAAAAGATAACTAAATATGTAGAAATCAATTTTCTAAACGTCTTTTTCATAATATATATTGTAATGTTTTATTGATAAAACACATATCAAACTTTTCTAAAGTTTTTCATAATAAATCATGCTATTTTTATATTGTTATGACAGCGGACTCAAAACAATTAACTTTCTCTGAGCGGGACAGGAAAGTCCAGAAGTTGATTATCCTG
Organism: Gammaproteobacteria bacterium; assembly: GCA_050302115.1. Taxonomy (GTDB): domain Bacteria; phylum Pseudomonadota; class Gammaproteobacteria; order Eutrophobiales; family Eutrophobiaceae; genus JBNLAL01. The sequence goes on from JBNLAL010000235.1 coordinate 1,239, forward strand.
GAAGGAATTGCCAATCTGGTCATATTGGTGGGGAAGTTTATTGTAGGTATATCAACGGGTTCGCTTGCTGTTTTTGCTGATGCCATTCATTCCCTGACTGATCTTGCAAATAATATTGTTGCCTGGATTGTAATCCGTCTGTCTGCTTTACCTGCTGATCGCGAACACCCCTATGGTCATCGTAAATTTGAAACTTTGGCTGTATTTGGTTTGGCGACATTATTAGCCGTGTTGTCCTTCGAGATTGCAAAAAGTGCGGTTACCAGGGAGTCCGTAGAGATTGTCAGCGGTAAAATTGAGTTGACCGTTATGATTGTCGTACTGGGATGTAATATTGCCATATCTATCTGGCAACGTTACTGGGCTATTCGTTTGAAATCCGGAATTATGCTTGCTGATGCAGCACACACATTTTCTGATGTATTGATTACATCGGCAGTGATTGTCGGCTGGCAATTGTCGGCAATGGGTTATGTTATTTTTGATCGTCTCTGTGCACTGGGTGTATCAGTCGTTGTGTTTTATCTGGCTTATCGCTTGTATAAAAGTGCCTTTCCAGTATTGGTTGATGAATACGCGATGGACCCTGAAGATTTAAGAGTAGCGGTTATTAAAGTCCCTGGGGTAAAGGAAGTAGGACGGATACGCTCACGTTGGGTTGGACCCGAGATTGCAATTGATATGGTGATTTCAGTTAATCCGGAAATTACGACTGAAGATTCACATAATATTGCGGATAAGGTTGAAGAGTTGATTGAAAAGGAGTTTGATGTGGGCGATGCCTTTATTCATGTAGAACCTTTTGAAAATAAGGAATAACCAAGCGACAGGTAAGGGAATATGAATTTCTTAAAAATTATCCAGACACTTGAATCTTTATTGCTGGAATTTATTTTATTATTACTTTTTTTGCCAAAAACCTTATTTCGTGTTTTACGTAATCCCGCCTGGATACCTGACTATTTGGAACAGGAGTTTAAACGCGAAGAGCATGATCGATTTAATGATTATTCATCGCCTATGGCGATGTTTTTGTTTCTGGGTGCGGTTCCCGTTTTTATTTTTTATGCTTATTCGTCCGGAGAAACGATCTCTATACCATTCATGCAGGGAAGTAATAAATATCAATTAAGCATGTCGGAGTATTTTGTTTTTACTTCGTTATTAATGTTAATTGGCCCATTGTATATGTCACTGCTTAATCTGTTCATAAAGCACTTGCCATTTAATAAGGTTGAATTGCGCCGGATTATTTTAATGCAGGCGTATGTCTGGACTGTACCTTATTTGTTTTATGTCATCGGTGGGGTGGTTGGACAATTATCCTGCAGGGACAAGATTTTGTGTTTCGGTATAGACGAATCGATAAGCGGTCTGGCTGCAGGTTTGATCTGGTTGCTGGTAAGTGAGGTAATTCTGTTTCGTAAAGAACTTGGGAAAACCTTGCCAATGACGATTGTTATTGCTGCTATAGCATTGTTCATATACGTTTTATTGTTTTTTCTTGCCGGGAATTTTATTGAGGCAAGTTTAAGAGAACTGGACTCGCCATAAAAAAGTAAATCATTGGCCTAATATCATGACTATCCTGTCAGATTGGTTAATAAAATTATTACGAATACGCTGGAACGAAATAAAACCAAACATTAGAAGCGATGCAATTCATTAATGAATTAAGTAGTAAATAACTCATTCGCCAATTATTTGAATAACAATTTCTCTGCTACGTGCGGTAGTATCGAAATCAACAACAACAATTTGCTGCCAGGTTCCCAGCGTTAAGGTTTTGTCAATAAAAGGTATCGTTAAAGACTGTCCCTGTATCTGTCCACGTAAGTGGCTATGACCATTAGTTTCACCGGGATTTCGTGTATTGTGGTTCCAGTTCGGATCAGCCGGAATCAATGTGTTCCAGATGTCCTTTGTGTCCTGCCGCAGACCGGGTTCATCTTCAAAGATCATGATCGATGCCGTGGTGTGTTTAATAAATAGTGTCACATTACCTGCATTAAGCCCGGCGTCTTTAACCATATTTTCAATTTTTCCGGTGATATTTTCTATTTCCGTATCACCTTTCATATCCAGTGAAAATTGTCTGGTTACAACTGGCATATCGTATTCCTTG
>JBNLAL010000236.1:0-3330 GCA_050302115.1 Gammaproteobacteria bacterium
GAACTATCCCGTTAATCAAAAAAACGCTGTCCGAGGCCAATCTGGAACTTAAATCACTTGATGGCATTGCCTATACAGCCGGTCCCGGTTTAATGGGAGCTCTGCTGGTGGGGACGGCAGTGGGACGCAGTCTGGCTTATTCACTATCGATTCCAGCAATCGGTGTTCATCATATGGAGGCACACCTATTAGCACCAATGCTGGAAAAAGAGGTGCCGGAATTCCCCTTTCTGGCCTTACTGGTTTCGGGCGGGCATACGCAATTGGTCGATGTCATAGCGCCAGGGAAATATAAAATTCTGGGTGAATCGGTGGATGATGCAGCCGGGGAAGCCTTTGATAAGACGGCAAAATTATTAGGATTACCTTACCCGGGTGGTCCGGCACTATCTGCCCTTGCTGAAAAAGGCGATAGTAAGCGCTTCCATTTTCCTCGTCCAATGACAGATAGACCTGGCCTGGATTTCAGCTTTAGTGGTTTGAAAACATTTGCATTGAATACGGTTAATAGCGAATCTGATGATGAGCAAACCCGAGCGGATATTGCTCGTGCCTTTGTAGATGCCGTGGTTGATACCTTCATCATCAAATGTCGGCGTGCCATGCAGGAAACCAATTTGAAGCAATTGGTTGTTGCCGGCGGAGTCAGTGCCAATAAACAATTGCGTGAAGGACTTTATAAACTCATGGAAGAACAAAAAGGGAAGGTGTTTTTTCCGCGCCCGGAATTTTGCACAGACAACGGGGCGATGATTGCCTATGCCGGATATTTGCGTTTGAAGGAGGGACAGACCGAGTCGTTGAATTTTCAGGCCAAGGCCCGTTGGCCGATGGAGACGATTTAATTTTGTCCGATCTTGTCTTCCTGTCCGGCAATGAGTTTACGGATATTGGATCGATGTCGCCATATGAGCACCGAAACCATAATGATATGGCTCAGTAAAAAATAGAAGTTGTTTAAGACGAGCCATGAATACAATGGGGTAAGAATGGCTGCCAATAGTGCGGATAAAGAAGAATAACGGAAGATAAAGGCAACCAGTAACCAGGTTGCCACATAACCCAGACCAAGTAACCAGTGCGTAGCAAACAAAACGCCGATTAAAGTGGCAACGCCCTTGCCTCCCTTGAATTTAAAAAAGACAGGGAATAGATGACCCAAAAATGCGGCAAGCCCGGTCAGGGCAACAACACTATCAGGACAACCTAATAACTTTGCCAGTAAAACGGGAATTACACCTTTTAATACATCACCTGCCAGGGTCAGTATTGCCGCTTTCTTGCCATGCAGACGCATGACGTTGGTTGCGCCAGGATTACCGGACCCGCCAGCACGTGGATCAGACAAACCGAATAATTTACATATCAGGATAGCGGAAGCGATTGAACCTAATAAGTAAGCAAAAAGGATAATGCCGATAGATATTATCATGCGTGTATTGGAATCGCTTCAGTAAAGAAGGTCAAGCTTTGTGTCTGTATTTGTACCAGGACTGTATTCTATTTAATGACTGCCGTATGCTTACGCCACAATAAAACAGCAAATAGATAAATTTAATCATGGATATTATTTATTTAAGAGATCTCCGTATCGATACCGTTATCGGTATCTATGATTGGGAACGTCGTATGAAACAAACGGTTATCATCGATCTGGAGATGGGCACAGATATTCGCAAAGCAGCAAATAGTGACAATATTGATGACACCCTGAATTATAAAGCGGTAGCAAAGCGACTGATGAGTTTTGTCAGTGAAAGTGAATTTGAACTGGTCGAAACACTGGCTGAAAAAATTGCTGAAATTATCTTGAATGAATTTAAAGTGCCCTGGTTAAAACTGACACTGAATAAAAAAGGTGCTGTACGTGGTGTGCGTGATGTCGGTGTCATAATTGAGCGTGGTAATAAAGAGTAGTTAATGGTCAAGGTCTTTGTAGGTATCGGTAGTAATATCGATCGTGAAAAAAATATAAAGGGTGGTTTGCAGGCGTTGGCCAGACATTTTGGTGCCTTGATCATTTCACCTGTCTATCAGTGTGAATCTTTTGGTTTTGTAGGTGATGATTTTTTAAACCTTGTTGCTTCATTTATCACTTTTAAGGAAGTGGATGAAGTGATTGATGAAATAAAACAGATCGAATACGAGTTTGGTCGAACACGCAAAGAGGCCAAATATTCATCGCGAACCCTGGATATCGATCTTTTACTCTATGGTGACATGATCAGTGAAAAATATGATGTGCCAAGAGACGATATCAACAAATATCCTTTTGTATTGAAACCATTGTTTGATATTGCTCCTGATCTGGTTCATCCGCAAACGGGTAAATCTATCTCCGGACTTTGGCAAGCATTTGATATGTCCGGTTATACACTGACTGAAATCGATATTGATTTAAACGATGATTAATATTATCTGTTTTGGGGACTCCATCACTGAGGGGGCGGAGTTTCCGGTTAATGTGCGCTGGACCAGTCTGTTACAGAATAAACTGGATAATGTGAAACCCGGTGTGTTCGAAGTACATAATCGCGGAATTGGAGGTAATACTACGGCACAAGGGTTTGACAGATTCTGGTCGGATGTTATGCCGTTACTTCCGGGTGTTTTGTTAATTCAGTTCGGTTTTAATGATGCCAACATCAAGGACTTTTCTATTGTGAATCGTGTTGGTCTAACAGAATTTGAAAAGAATATGCGTGAGTTTCACCGTATTGCGTTAGACAATAACAGCCTGCCCATATTTATTTTGAACCACACGATTGGTGATGTAGACGGTAAACAGGGAAATGGTAAAACCTATAATGAAAATGTAGCTCCCTATAACAAAAAGATTCAAATGCTTGCGAGTGAACTGAATTGTGTGTTAATCGATATTCCATTACAAATGTCGGTAAGAAATATAAAGATCGAGAATTTTGTATCTGGCGATCAAATTCATTTATCATTGGCAGCAAATCATGCTTATGCAGATATAGTATTTTCAGGTTTGAATGACATAAAACTAAATCAGGGTTAAGTGAATTTCTTTAGTCTGTACTTTTTTAAAAACGGAGTGAAACCATGAATTCCAGAACGATATATAAAGTAACTTTAATCGTAATGCTTGGATTGTTGACAGCCTGTAATCAGTACAAGACCCAGAAGAAAGTCGAAAACCTGGATAGATCGATTACTTCTTACGAAGTTGCGTTACGTTGGGCGCAATATGAAGATGCCTATAGTTACCATGTTTCTCCGAATGGTACCCAGCCGCCGGTCAATGTTGAGCATCTGCATGATATCAGTGTTACTGGAATAGATATTTCCGAAAAATTGATGAACGAA
>JBNLAL010000237.1:0-3319 GCA_050302115.1 Gammaproteobacteria bacterium
AAAAACAAATTACTAACGGAATAACATGACAGCTTTAACTCCCCAGGCAATCGTTACTGAACTGAATAAACATATCGTTGGACAAGACGCAGCAAAACGCGCCGTCGCAATTGCATTAAGAAACCGTTGGCGTCGTGCCCAGGTTGACGAAAGTGTGCGTAATGAAATAACGCCCAAGAATATTTTAATGATCGGTCCAACAGGTGTCGGTAAAACTGAAATAGCGCGAAGACTCGCCAAACTTGCACAAGCTCCTTTTATAAAAATTGAAGCGACCAAGTTTACCGAAGTCGGTTATGTCGGTCGTGATGTTGAATCCATCGTCCGTGACCTGGCTGATGTTGCAATTAAACAAACACGGGAAATAGAAACAGAAAAAGTCCGTGACAAGGCACAGGAAGCTGCACTGGAACGAGTGTTGGATATTTTGTTACCACCGGCACGCATGATGGGGGAAGACGATCATGAATCCAGTGTTAATTCCACCCGTGATAAATTCAGACAAATGATCCTCGAAGGTAAGTTCGATGATAAGGAAATTGAAGTCGAATTAAAGGCACCGAACATTGGCGTAGAGATCATGGCGCCTCCAGGTATGGAAGAAATGACCAGCCAGTTACAAGGTATGTTTCAGAACATGGGAGGTGGCAAAAAACAGTCACGTAAATTAAAAGCAAAGGACGCGCTTAAATTACTTGCTGAAGAAGAAGCGGCCAAGATGGTTAATGAAGATGATATCAAGGCACGGGCAATTGAAAGTGTTGAACAGAATGGCATCGTATTTCTGGATGAACTGGATAAAGTCACACGACGTTCTGAAACCAGTGGCCCTGATGTTTCACGTGAAGGTGTACAAAGAGATTTATTACCTTTAGTCGAGGGCAGTACTGTTTCGACTAAATATGGCATGGTTAAAACCGATCATATTTTATTTATTGCTTCCGGGGCATTTCATCTGGCCAAGCCTTCCGATCTGATTCCGGAATTACAAGGCCGTTTACCGATACGTGTAGAGCTTAGCGCCTTGTCTACGGATGATTTTGTTCGCATCCTGACTGAACCGGATGCTTCATTAACAGAGCAATACAACTTGTTATTAGCAACAGAAGGTGTCTCTGTCGATTTTACTGATGACGGAATTCGACGCATCGCCGAGATTGCCTGGCATGTTAATGAATCAACAGAAAATATCGGTGCCCGTCGTTTACATACCGTAATGGAACGTTTGTTGGAAACACTTTCGTTCGAAGCCTCTGAAAAAAGCGGGGAAACCGTTTCGATCAATGTGCAGTATGTGAATGATCATCTTAATGAGTTAGTTGAAGACGAGGATTTGACTCGTTATATTCTTTGAAAATGCCTTTTTCCGCGATAGCTTCGTCAGCTCCGTGCTCGAATCCTCATGTATTAACTTATACACTCCGGTTCTGTGCGCGGTACTTTCTCGCTCTCACGAAAAAATTCTATTTTCAAATCTTAAATATAAATATCTGATTTTTTACCCCATCCTATAAATTCGCTAAGACGAAGCGTAGAATAGGACAAAAATAAATAAAGAAGTTATGTCTGAGCAACAACCACAACCGGTCAATATAAAACTGCATCAACAATCCAGGATACTTGAACTGGAGTTCGATGACGGCAATCAATTCGAATTGCCCTGTGAATACCTGCGTGTGTTTTCGCCTTCGGCAGATGTAAAGGGACACGGCCCTGGTCAGGCAGTTTTACAAGTTGGTAAAGAGAATGTGAATATTACTGAGATTGAACCAGTTGGAAATTATGCGGTTAAGCTGGTTTTTGATGATGGACATTCCACAGGTCTTTATTCCTGGAATTATCTATATGAACTTGGCATGGAACAGGATAATAACTGGATGGATTATCTTGACGCCTTGAAACAGGCAGGACATATAAGAAAAAAGAATGACTGAACAATCTACAGATTTTGGTTACGAAAAGGTGAGTCCTGAAGAAAAGACACGTCTGGTCAGGAATGTGTTTTCTTCAGTCGCTACTGAATATGACTTAATGAATGACGTCATGTCATTAGGTGTACATCGGTTATGGAAACGTCATGCTGTACATCTTTGTGCCATCAAAAAAAACTATCATGTTCTGGACCTTGCAGGCGGCACAGGTGATATTGCACGATTAATACACAAACAACTGGGTCCTGAAGGTCATGTCACCTTGTGTGACATAAATGCCGAGATGTTAAAGGAAGGACGTAATCGTTTTATCGATAAAGGCATAATCAAGGGTGTTGAATATGTACAGGGTAATGCAGAGGCGTTACCTTTTGCTGATAACAGTTTTGATTGTATGACAATCGCATTTGGACTACGTAATGTGACCGATAAGGAAAAGGCGTTACGTTCAATGCACAGTAAACTTAAATACGGATCGCAATTAGTGATTCTGGAGTTTTCTAAAGTTGTTATTCCCTTCTTTGACAAGTTATATGATCAATATTCTTTTCGCTTTATACCCAAGTTTGGCAAGATGGTCGCAAACGATGAAGCAAGTTATCAGTATTTGGTTGAGTCGATTCGTATGCACCCTGATCAAAATACATTAGCGGACATGATGCAGCATGCCGGTTTCGAACACGTGCAATATCATAATCTTTCCGGAGGTATTGTAGCGATACATCGGGGTTATAAATTATGAATGCGGTGTTGGAAAACAAACAACCGATATGGATTAATCAATTGGAAAAATTGATTAACAAGGCATTAAGTCTGGATGAAGAAACATTAGAGGCATTGGGACAACTTGAAGGAAAGATGATTGCATTCGAATTTATCAAGATGCAACTTACCCTTTATTTATCCCCTACGTCAGAAGGTTTAACTATACAGACCGGATTGGATAGTAAACCGGATGTATTAATCAAGGGTACACCCAGTAATTTTATCAAGATGATGGCAGCGTCAAAGCGGGGTCCAAATGCCATGCCTTCCGATATGCAATTGATCGGTGATATTGGTTTGGCGCAATCTTTCCAGGGCATTATGCAAAACATCGAGATCGACCTGGAAGAACCGTTATCAAAATGGGTTGGTGATACGATGGCTTATAAGATTGGAAAATTCGTTAAGGATTCGAGCCGCTTTGCTTTTAAAACCGGTAAAACACTGGCAACGGATGTAAGCGAGTATTTGCGTTTTGAAATCGAGATGTTACCTGATGATTTATTGGTGGATGAATTTTGTAAAGACGTAGAATTCCACAAAATCATCACCGATCCGGTTGTATTAATCGTTCCTCTTGATCATCCCTGGGTGGATCGGGGGCAAATAAAACTAGACGATTT
>JBNLAL010000238.1:0-3313 GCA_050302115.1 Gammaproteobacteria bacterium
GGCTTGCGTTAACGATATACCATTAAGATCAATAGCATTATGCAAATAGTCAGGAGTTACCAAACCGGCAACAGCTTGTGAACCAAATAATCCGCCAAATCGACCTTCTTCATCACTGAATGAAACTGCTTCGACAGGATGTTTTAATGGAATATTAGATTCTTGCAATACTCGTACGGCTTCAAGAGCACAGACAACACCTAATGCACCATCCAGATGTCCTGCACCGGGAACAGTATCCAGGTGCGATCCTGCAATGACACTTGGTATGTTTTCATCCCAATTCAGACGTGCAAAAATATTGGCGGCACCATCCTGATAAAAATCGAGATTGGAATCTTTAATTCGCTGAGCAAACCATTCTCGACCAGCAATATCACCTGCACTAAATGCCATACGATAAATACCCTGATCTTCATGACGCCCTATATTAGCCAGATCATCAATATCTTTACGCAAGCGCTTGGAGTTAATTGTTAATTCGTCTTTACTCATTTGATATTCTTTGTTCCTTTTACCACCAACAAAACAGTCGTTATAAACATAATGAGTCCAACGAGAAAAAAAAGTAGGGCACGTGACAAACTATGGTGAGAAACAGTAACAACTACAGGATCACTCCAATCACTTCGTAATTGATTCTCGATAGTACGTATACGGTAGTACCAGGTTCCATTCGGTTTCCCGGAAATTACTGTGGCACTGTCACTTCCTTCATAAAAGACAGTAGGAGAGTTAAATGCACTATTATCTGCTTCTTGTAACTCAACTTGCTTAATCGCTGTTTCCCAATGCAGACGATAAAACCCTGCAGACGCAACATTAGTATTACTAAAAAGTTTAGGGGCAATCTCCTGCGCAATTCCATTTTGTATATTTAAAAACCACAAAATGAATATAGTTTGAAAAATAAAATTATATTTTTTAAATAACGTATTCTGCTTAATCATTATTACAGTAATGTTTCTATGGATTCATAGATTGGAGAGACATGGAGCCACCAGCTCAATATTGCTAACGTACCGAGTATTAATAAAATAGTCAGGAAACGTACTATCCGGTTTGGGCGATTTTTTAAAAATAAGCGTTTACGCCTCCATTTTTTTTCATCTATTCGAAGGTCATTTTTCGACATGATAATCAGGATGTGAGGGTATTGATTAAGTATTAAGAATAAATTTATTCCGTCTAAAATATTCTTAAATTTGAATTTATTAATTTCTAAGTGAAGGAATTATAAGCTAAATTTGGCAATATTTAAAGTTGGTTCGAGATTTGTGCAAGTATAAATTGATTTAATTAACTCATATTCCTATTAATATCGTCTATAAAGCATCAACCACGAAGTCACAAAATAATTCCAGCTTGCATCAAGATCGTACATGAATAATGAAATAAACTGTTTCAGCTGCACCATTTTTGTTCAATAAATATTATAAATTTGACGTACCCACATATGTTGCAGTACAACAATAATTACCAAATCAATATTCATTTTAAAAAGTAAAATTAGATAAATGTTCCCACTAATTATTCCCATTATTGCATTACTCATTGGTATGTCTTTATTACTTATGGGAAATGGATTATTAAATACTTTATTAGCATTGCGAGGAACTATTGAAGGATATAACGATGGTTTAATGGGAATAATCATGTCCGGTTATTTTCTGGGTTTTTTTATAGGTACCTTTCTTGCGTTACCTTTAATTAAACGAATAGGACATATCCGTGCATTTGCATTTTGTGCAGCAATTATTTCCACCGTAGCTTTATTGCATTCTTTTTTTATCAACCCGTACATCTGGATAGTTTTAAGAATATTAACAGGTACCTTATTAGTTATTCTTTATACAATCATTGAAAGCTGGTTAAACGAGCAAACGCCAACAGAACAAAGAGGGCGTATTTTTTCTATATACATGATTGTTAATCTAGGTTCGCTCGCTATTGCACAACAGTTATTACATTTAGATTCACCTGCATCTTTTTTCCTGTTTGCATTAGCGTCAATGTTAATCACTATTAGTCTTGTCCCGATAACATGGACGCGTCGAACTCAACCTACTGTGACAAATGTGACCAGATTAAAATTCAAACAATTATTTATAATTTCACCTGTAGCTGTAGCTGGTTCAGCATTTTCCGGTTTGGCAATGGGTGGTTTTTGGGGTATGGCTGCTGTATATGCAAAACATTTGGGACTTGAAAATAATGAAGTTGCTACATTTATGACCTGCGCCATTATTGGCGGAGTATTATGCCAGTATCCAATGGGACGTTATTCAGATAACCACGCTCGTCGTAAAATACTCGCGATTATAAGTACTGGAGCAAGTATTGCCGCAATACTTTTTGCTATCGCATCTTATATGGGTCCCTGGATATTATTTGCAATCGCTATTTATGGAGGGCTTTCATTTACGGTTTACCCTGTAGCAGTAGCACATCTTATTGACCATCTCGATTCAGAGAATATACTTGCGGGCGTAAGTGCACTTCTATTAATACATGGTATCGGTGCAGCTTTTGGTCCAGCCTTAGCTGGACAACTAATGCATTTAATGGGACACCAGGCATTGCCTTTTTATTTTTTTATTATTCAATTTTTACTAGCTATGTACATTTTCAGAACATTATATTTGACCGCTGAAGAACGGGTTGAACAACCTTCACATTTTGTTCCCATGATTCGAACGACACCCACTGCATTAAACATGTTACCGGAAGAACATGAAAATAATGCAGAAATAAACTCATAATTTCCTGAACGCTTCAAAATGTTAACTACAACAGATCATCGTCGTGATAAGGCAGGACTAACCTATGTCTATCCTGTTCTTTCTCGTCGTTCGGGTGGTCTTTCTATTGGCATTAACCTGAATATTAACAATGCGTGTAACTGGAGTTGTATCTATTGCCAGGTTCCTGATTTGATTCGAGGCAGTGCACCACCTGTAAATTTTGACAAATTAGCCAGCGAATTACGTTTTTTTCTCGGTGATGTTATTCATGGTAATTTTTATGACAGGGAAGAAATTCCTGATGAGTTAAGAGTAATAAAGGATATTGCAATTTCAGGAAACGGCGAACCTACAACAGCAAATGATTTTGACCATGTTATAGGTTTAATAGATATTATTTTAAAGGAATATGGCCTACTGAACGATGTGAAATGCGTATTGATTACAAATGGAAGTATGGTTAACCGTAATCATGTCCAAAAGGGACTGGCTCGATTAGCAAAAATGAAAGGGGAAGTCTGGTTTAAGATCGATAGTGCAACATCAATGGGCATCGCACAAATCAATCA
>JBNLAL010000239.1:0-3286 GCA_050302115.1 Gammaproteobacteria bacterium
ACATGCATTCCCATATTAATAAACCGGCCGGGTGGGTCGAAGGGATCAAACTTTTCTTCAGCATAGCCGCTCCGACTTAAATAGAGCAAACAACAAAACAGGAACAAGAATAATTTAACGTAAGGCAAGGTAAAGAACCTATGTTTTAAGTCCTTCTGCCTTAACTACTTCTGATAAAGCCTTTTCCATGATGGACCGTGCGTGTCCTGTCATCTTTCCCAACAATGCATGTAATTTGGCATCTTTCATATTTCTGTTTTCGCATTGGGTACTATAAACTTCAAACTGAACCAGCCTGAGTATCATACTTGATAAATGTTGTGGGCATTCACACTTGATAGTTGTAGAGGCTGAAGACAATCTGATTAATTCATTATTACTATACTGTCTTGATGGGGCGGAGCTGTTCAGGATCATATCGTCAGATCTGCCTGTATACATTTCAGCATTTTCAATCAGGTGTTTTATTTCTGCATGCAGGTGTTCAACTGTAATTGGGGCTTGAATCAATACGAAATCGGTTTTATCCAGTTTCTTTTTCGCAGCGCTATTTGTAAAACCATAGATCAATATCATTTGTTGTGCGCCGGATTTTTTAAAAATGTAATCAATCTCTTCCAGTGTATCTTCTTGTATTGCTGGATACTCCATGATCAGGATATCGATTTCATCGACTCTGACATCTTCAAAAAAGTCTGTTTCATTTTTATAAAGTCCGGAAAAAGAAAAACTGTTGTCATTAAAATGATAATGTTCAAGTTGCAGCGGTAACACATCACCGATCACCGTAACCTTGATCGAGCTGTTATGATTATTTTTTTTATGCTGATTATTTTTCTGGTTATGAATTTTTAGGCGTTCAGTCAATTCTTCATTCGACAATTTTGCAATACTGCCTATTGAATGACCACGGTCTACCAGCATCTTGAGTATAGTTAACCGATTAATATCGTCTTTTTTATAGAGTCGATCCGAATTGTTAGAACGTACAGGTACAACTACCTGATAACGCCTTTCCCAGATACGTAAGGTGTCTACCGGTATGTTGGTGATTCGTGAAACCGCACCAATCTTGAAGGCGGTTGTCGGTTTGTTTTTCATTGTTTCAATAGTCACGGACATTGGTAATTCCAGGTTTAATTAAGTTGCGATCAGACTAGACAAACATTAGACGCAAGTCGATTTTTATCCGTTGTTTTGTCGAAAATCTGGACAAGAAAATTAATAAGTAATTGAAATATAAGAAATTATTATTGAAATAATGTCCTGGACAGAAAAGTATGCGATCATGAAAAACGCTATTTCAGGAAAAAAAGGAACTCTCTTTAAAATGGAAACATTTAAATTATTTTGATGAGGAAAAGTTGTATAAACTTGCCAAAGTCAGGTCATTAAACTTCAATTTGAAATTAAATACAGTTTGTTAAAGATATGAATATAGATAATTTAATCCGGTCTCGACGGACGATTCACGAATTTAAAAAAAATCAGAAACCGGATCTTTCTATCATTAAAGAAGCGATTTCCACTTCCTGTTGGGCACCTAATCATCATCTCACTGAACCCTGGCATTTTTATTTATTGGGTGACGAGACAATTCAATCAATCTGTGAATTAAATAAACAAACATTGATTGAGACAAAAGGGAAAGAAGCTGCTGAGCATAAATATAAACGCTGGATGGATATCCCCGGATGGTTGGTAGTGACGTGTGATAAATCTGATGATGAATTACGTTTTATGGAAGACTATGCTGCCTGTTGTTGTGTCATGCAAAACATGATGTTAAGTCTTTGGGAAAAAGGTATTGGCATGAAATGGTCAACCGGACCGGTAATATTTGACGAACGTTTTTATGATGTAATCTGGGTAAACCCTGAAATGGAGCAGGTTGTAGGTATATTTTGGTATGGCTATGCTGCCGAGATTCCTCAAACAATCAGAAAACCTCTTGAACAGGTTTTGACTGAATTACCTTAAGTTTAATTTAAGGTCTCGATTATTTTACATTTATTATTACACTTCATTATTCCGTTAGTTGTTGCGTTATTATTCTTTCAGAGGCAATGGAAAGTGGCCTTTCTTATTATGAGCGCAACAATCCTGGTTGATATCGATCATCTATTAGCTGATCCAATTTATGATCCTGGTCGTTGCAGTATCGGGTTTCATCCATTACATGAATTGATTCCGATTTCTTTTTATGTTGTATTTTGTTTTATTAAGCCCGTTCGTTTTATCGGGACAGGTTTAGTAATTCATATGATACTGGATTCTTGTGATTGCATGCTGACGAACGGTGTCTGGTACGTCTAGTATTAACCAAACTCTTCGGATGCAGCACCGCGACCAATTTGCATGGCAACCTCGCGCCATTTGCGTCCTTCTATATATTGATGCATCGCTGCAGACTCCTGTTCAAGTTCGCCCATGCGTGCTGTAATGGTATCGCCGATACTAATTACTCCCATCAGATTTTCATTGTCATCTACTACAGGTAAATGACGGATCCGGTTTTTACTCATTAGTGACATTAAATCAGCCAGACTGTTTTCCGGATGACATAAGATCACATTAAGTGTCATGAATTCTTTAGCTGGTTTATCCAGAATCGGTTGTCCTGCCTTGGCTATGCCATTCACGATATCGCGTTCAGATAAAATTCCGGCAATCTTTTTGTTCGTATCCAGTGCAATTAAACAACCTATGCGTTTTTCTGTCAGTATTTTACAGGCCTCGGCGATCAGCGTTTCCGGAGTAATAGTCAGGATTGCCGGATCTTTATTCTCAAGTATGGTTGCGGCAGAAATCATTGAATCCTGTTTTGTTTGATGAATTTTATTTGCCAGGTTATCGAGTAATTGTGTTGCAAAGATCTTGAGAATAGGGCGTACCTGATGTTTGTCCATAAAAAAACCCAATGGACCGTATTTAGGTGTGTATTCGTAGCGTATTTTTAACACAATATTTTTTTGTTTTTGTTCTATGCTGGTAATACGACGCATATAGCTGACCGGTAAAGGATAGTTTGCGGTATCAACCTGCATGCTAAAAAGCGAATGCGGTTCCCATTCCTTACATTCCTCTTCCCAGCTTCGCCCGCTTTTATGATGGATGCGCCTGACCATACCTTTCGCTTCACCGGAAACCAGTTCTACACGGTTAATATCTGGTGCCACTTCTGCAAACCCTTCCGTATCGGTCAGGATATCCCAGATAGTTTCCAGTTCACCTTTTACACGTTTATCGACTTCGAGTATGAGCATGAAATAAAAAAATCATAAAA
>JBNLAL010000240.1:0-3282 GCA_050302115.1 Gammaproteobacteria bacterium
GTGACCAGTTAAACCAGATGAATAACATGGGTGGAATTAGCGGGTTAATGGATAAATTACCGGGTATGAATCAATTACCTGCCGGAGTTGCGTCACAAGTGAATGAAAAAGAGTTTGTGAAACTGGGTGCTATTATTGATTCTATGACACGTAAGGAAAGAGTGAACCCTGGCATTATTAATGGATCGCGTAAGAAACGAATTGCGAGGGGATCAGGGACACAAATACAGGATGTGAATAAATTGATTAAACAATTTACCCAGATGCAAAAGATGATGAAAAAATTTGCCAACAAAGGTGGCATGGCAAAGATGTTGCGTGGAATGGGGGGAGCAATGCCTCCCGGTTTTCCACCGTTTAAGTAATACAAGATTTAGTAAAGGTAATATAATTAACAATTAATGTCAGACGAAACAGAAAAATCAGCACTTGATTACCATCGCTTTCCAAAGCCTGGAAAAATTGAAGTTGCCCCAACCAAACCATTAGCAAACCAGAGAGATCTTGCCCTGGCCTATAGTCCGGGTGTAGCGGAACCCTGCAAGGCTATTGCAACCGAACCCAAACTTGCGGCCGATTTAACATCCCGTGCCAATCTCGTTGCCGTGATTACAAATGGCACAGCCGTATTGGGGCTGGGCGATATTGGTCCTTTAGCTGCAAAACCGGTGATGGAAGGTAAGGGTGTCTTGTTTAAAAAGTTTGCCGGAATTGATGTCTTTGATATTGAGCTGAATGAAAAAGATCCGGACAAGCTGGTCGAGATCATTGCCAGTCTGGAACCGACCTTTGGTGGCATTAACCTGGAAGATATTAAATCACCCGAATGTTTTCTTGTTGAAGGTAAATTACGCCGGCGTTTGAAAATACCGGTCTTTCATGATGATCAACATGGTACCGCAATCATTGTGGCTGCAGCCGTACTGAATGGGCTGCATCTTGTTAATAAAAAAATTGAAGATGTAAAACTGGTAACGACTGGTGCAGGAGCAGCCGGAATTGCCTGTCTAAAGCTGTTGGTCAAACTCGGTATGAAGAAAGATAACATCATTGCCGTTGATCGTGCTGGTGTCATCTATCGTAATCGTCGTGAAGAGATTACGCCGCATAAAAAAGCTTTTGCCAGTAATACCAAGTTAAGAACCTTGGGTGAAGTGATGAAAGATGCAGATGTCTTTCTTGGCTTGTCCGGTCCCGGTGTATTAAAGCAGGAAATGGTTCGTAGCATGGCCGAAAGACCGTTAATACTGGCTTTGTCAAACCCGATTCCCGAGATCCTGCCGGAAGAGATCCGTGCCGTACGTGATGATGCGATCATTGCAACAGGTCGTTCGGATTATCCTAACCAGGTAAATAATGTACTTTGTTTTCCTTTTATCTTTCGCGGTGCTCTCGATGTCGGGGCAACGATCATTAATGACGAGATGAAGGTTGCCATGGTACATGCGCTGGCTGAGCTGGCACGGGAAGAAGCACCGGAATCAGTTATTACTGCGTATGGGGGAAGCAACCTGAGTTTTGGTGATGACTATATTATTCCAAAACCTTTTGACCCACGCTTGATTACAAAATTGGCTCCTGCTGTTGCGAAAGCAGCAATGGAAAGTGGTGTCGCGACCCGGCCGATTGAGGATATGGAAGCCTATGAGCAACAGCTCTCACAATATGTCTTCGAAAGTGTCATCCTTATGCGTCCGTTGTTTGAAAAGGCGAAGAGCGATCCAAAACGTCTGGTATATGCCGAAGGTGAAGAAACCAAGGTATTGCACAGTGTCCAGTCGGTACTGGATGAAAAACTGGCTAAACCAATATTGATTGGTAATGTTGAAGTTATTGAATCGAAGATAAAACAAATGGGCTTGCGTCTTCGTCCGGATGTAGATATCGAAATCATTAATCCTTATGAATACATGGATCAAAATAAACTGGATTTTAAAGATGTACCTGAACTGAATACCTGTGTGGCCAGTAAACTGGTCAAGGCAGGTAAGGCCGATGCCATTATATGTGGAACAGGTGGACACTATCATGCACATCTGACGCATGTTTCCGAACATCTTGGTTTAAATGAACAAGTCGGACAAGCGGCAGCTGTCAATGTGTTAATGGTCAAGAAAGGTGTTTACTTTATTTGTGATTCGGCAGTCACTGTCGATCCTACGGCAGAACAACTGGCAGAGAATGCATTAATGGCCGCCGAGTTGGTGAAACGATTTGGCCTTATGCCCAGGATTGCCTTGCTTTCATTTAATAACGGCGATGATGTTGATGATAATGACAAAATGAAACTCGCCATGAAGTTGATCAATCAACGCGATCCTTCTTTACAGGCACATGGTCCATTACGAGCTGATGCGGCTTTGTTAAGCAGTATTAGAAGACGTACGGTTCCTTATTCAAAACTGGTCGATAATGCGAATCTGTTGATCATGCCAAATCTGGATTCCGCCAAAATTGCCTATGATCTGGTTAAGGTGCTGGGTGATGGTATTTCAATCGGTCCGATACTGGTGGGTTTAAACCATCCGGTACATATCATGACACCTTCTTCTACTGTACGTCGTATAGTTAATGCGAGTGCAATCGCAGTCGTGGATGCGCAGATAAGGGCTTTGGAGTCGGAATCCTTATTAAAGGCAGCGAGCAGTTAAAGCACTTGCTGTCGTCATTCTGACAGACGCCTACATGGATGTAGGTGGTAGAGTCGAGTCTGGAACAGAGACCGAAGCCGGAATCCAGTAACTATTATGCGATTTGTTGTTTTGGTTTAAAAACAAACGTAACGATTAACGTTGCAATAATAATCATGCTAAAACATACTAGGCTCCACTCGGCGATACTCATTCCAATAAAAGTCCATTGCACTTCGGCACATTCACCGGAACCACTGAATACCATCTTCAGCATCTCACCCAGTGGAAAGACTTCCAGCATGTAATCCAGTCCCGGACCACATTCAGGAACCTGGTCAGCGGGCAAGTGTTGCAGCCAGACTTGTCTGCTGGCGATACTGGCGCCGACACCGGCGGCAATCACTGTCAAACCACCATAGAGATAACGTCCCCAGGATTTAGGATTATGGATCGCAGCGACAAGTGCAATCAGGCCAACGGCAATATAGGCAATACGTTGAAAGATACAAAGCGGGCAGGGTTCCAGACCTTGTGCGTGTTCCAGATATAAGCCGTAGCCAAGTAAAGATGAACAGCCAATAAAAACGGCCAGGTAAAATAATCTTGTCATGTTCATAGGGTATCTTTGAAAGTTAATATTCTTATAATT
>JBNLAL010000241.1:0-3259 GCA_050302115.1 Gammaproteobacteria bacterium
CTATGGTTTCCAGTAAAGCCGTTAAGCCTTCAAGTGCATAATACTCGCATTGCATTTGTATCATAACGGAGTCCGCAGCAACCAGGGCATTCACTGTTAACATGTTTAATGAAGGAGGACAGTCGATAAAAACAAAGTCATAATTTTCCTTTACCGGCTCCAAAGCATTCCGTAAACGAATTTCTCGTGCCATTTCATCCAGTAAAGCGACTTCAGCACCGGTCAGATCAGAGTTGGTTGGAATTAAATCAAAATAACATTCGGGAGACTGTACAATGATTTCCTCTGCTGTTTTTTCCCCCATCAATAAATCATAACTGGAAAATTCCAGTTCTTTCTTATTGATACCGCTGCCCATCGTCGCATTTCCCTGCGGGTCGAGATCGACTAATAGAACCTTACGTTTGGTAGCTGCCAACGATGCGGCGAGATTAACCCCTGTGGTTGTTTTACCCACGCCACCTTTCTGGTTTGCTATAGCAATTGTTTTGGTCATCAATCCCGATTCTACCGTGTTTAATATTATTATTAGTCCATACTCTACCACACTGATTCACGCCAGCGACAGCACATATCATCAGGCTTTTTTTGTTATATGCAACAGACTCAGACTTGAATTTTCATCTATATTTGGCAATTTTTTTACCTCGATCAAAAAGTTATGTTTCCCTAATTCGGAAACCTCCTCATCGGCCTGTCTCCCTTTCATCGCTAACAGTTGATTATCTTTCGTTATTAAATGTGAAGTTAGTTTGAGAATGCGCGACAACGGTGCAAAAGCGCGGCAAATAACCGTGTCAAACGGCTGCTTGTTTATATAATCTTCAACACGTGATTGAACGATTTCAATGTTCTGAATTTGTAGCTCCGCCTTAACATGCCTTAAAAAACGTATCTTTTTCTGATTACTATCCAGTAAAACCCAATGTTTCTCCGGCTGGGCAAGAGCAAGGATAAAACCGGGCAAGCCTGGTCCTGTCCCCACATCCAGACATCGCGTCCCCTTTATGTATGACAAGACCGTCAGTGAATCCAGCACATGTCGACGCAACATCTCTTCAGGTTCTTCGATGGCAGTCAGGTTATAAGTTCGGTTCCATTTATACAGTAACTCGACATAGTGAAGATAAACAGAACAGGGAAGTTCAACAGGTTCCAATCCCAGACGCAGTAACCCCGTCTTTAATATCTCTTCCATGACTAACTGTTAAATCAGGCGCTATTTTGAAGCAATAAAGATTGCTTCTTTAAATGAACGCGCAAAAGAGATATTGCGGCGGGAGTGATTCCCTGTATACGTGACGCCTGCCCTAGATTAACCGGACGATGCAATGATAGTTTTTCAATCACTTCGGTCGAGAGACCACGCACTGTATTGTAATCAATGTTTTCCGGCAACAGTGTTTCCTCATGACGTCGATTACGTTCCACCTCTTCTTCCTGTCGTTGAATGTAGCCGGAATACTTTGCCTGAATTTCAACCTGCTCTGCAACCTTAGCATTAACATTGACACAACTTACTACAGGTAGTTTTGCAATGTCCTGATAAGTAAACTCGGGACGTTTTAAAAGCTGCAAAAGATTTTGATCTTTTTTGATTGCTTGTCCTAGGAAAGATTCTGTATCACTCTCAGACAAGGTATTAGAACCTACCCAGATTTTTTCCAGGCGTTCAGTTTCCTCTTTAATTGCATCACGCTTTTCATTAAATAAATGCCAACGGTTCTCATCGATCAAACCTAATTGATATGCCTGTTCAGTTAAACGTAAATCAGCATTATCTTCACGCAACATCAAACGGAATTCAGCACGACTGGTAAACATACGATAAGGTTCAGTCGTACCCATCGTAATCAAATCATCGACCAATACGCCAAGATAAGCTTCATCGCGACGTGGGAACCAGGGTTCTTTATCCTGTATACGTAGTGCTGCATTTAAACCGGCAAGTAACCCTTGTGATGCTGCCTCTTCATAGCCTGTTGTTCCATTAATTTGCCCGGCAAAAAACAAGCCTTTGATAAATTTTGTTTCCAGCCAGGGGGTTAATTCGCGTGGATCGAAATAGTCATATTCAATCGCATAGCCCGGTCGCGTGATATGCGCATTATCAAAACCTTTAATAGAGCGCACCAGGGCAATCTGTATATCAAAAGGTAAAGACGTTGAAATACCATTGGGATAGATTTCATTCGTATTTAAACCTTCCGGTTCGATAAATATTTGATGTGCGGTCTTATCGGCAAAACGCACAATTTTGTCTTCTACTGAAGGACAATAACGGGGACCGGTCCCTTCAATATTTCCATTGAACATGGGTGAACGATCCAGACCACTACGAATAATGTCATGCGTTTGCTCGTTGGTATAAGTAATATAGCAAGGAACTTGTTCAGGATGTTGTTCAGCATACCCAAGATAGGAAAAAACCGGGACAGGATAGTCTCCTGGTTGAACAGTGCATTGACTGTAATCAATTGTCTTGCCATCGATACGTGGCGGTGTCCCTGTTTTTAAACGTCCAACAGTAAAAGGTAATTCACGTAAACGTTCTGCCAATGCAATCGAAGGAGGGTCGCCAGCACGTCCGCCCTGATGCTGGGACTGGCCAATGTGTATCTTGCCACCCAGAAATGTACCGACAGTTAAAACGACTGTTGGTGCTTCAAATTTCAATCCAGCCTGAGTGATAACACCTTTAACCCGTTCGCCCTCGACAATTAAATCATCAACAGCCTGTTGGAAAATCAGCAGGTTTTCCTGACTTTCCAATGCAGATCGAACAAACTGTTTATAAAGAGAACGATCTATCTGCGCCCGGGTGGCCCTTACCGCAGGCCCTTTTCTGGAATTCAATGTCCTGAACTGGATACCACTGTGATCGGCCGCTACGGCCATCAATCCACCCATGGCATCGATCTCTTTCACGAGATGACCTTTACCTATTCCACCTATCGCCGGGTTACAGGACATTTGGCCCAGCGTATCGACACTGTGCGTCAGCAATAAAGTCCTTGCACCCATACGCGCAGACGCAAGGGCAGCCTCAGTGCCAGCGTGTCCGCCGCCAACAATGATGACATCATACCGTTGTCTATCTTTTGTATGGCACATTGAATTTTTCAGAATAGGTGGACATAAGGCCCGCTATTGTAGCGATTGCCCTACAGAATGTAAGAGATTTAACCTATATTTTTAGTGATATCGTACTAAAACGCATCAAGCATAAACTGAGGTAGCGCGCTACAAGCACGGTGGA
>JBNLAL010000242.1:0-3252 GCA_050302115.1 Gammaproteobacteria bacterium
GAAGCATGATGAACAGTCACTATTTCGTTTGCCTGCAAGTCAGGATGAACCTGGACGTCGGGTTATGGATGTTTGTGGACGATCATTTTTTAACAAAAGCATCACGATTGATGTTCAAAACGATGGTATGCACCTTTGGGGTTGGTTGGGTTTAAACGATGTTGCACGGAGTCAATCTGATCGGCAGTATTTTTATGTCAACGGACGTTATGTGCAGGATAAACATGTTAATCATGCAATCCGCCTGGCTTATGACGAACGTATAGATAAGGGACGCTATCCCAGCTTTGTACTGCATCTTGAAGTAGATCCATCAAGAGTGGACGTCAATGTGCATCCTGCCAAGTCTGAGGTTCGCTTTACAGAAACACGAAACGTTCATGATTTTATTTATAGCGGTCTTATGGAGGCTTTGAATAAACCCATGAGTTCTTTTGCTGATAATGTTAATTATGAAATAAGTGAACCAGCCAGAGAAATTGAAATTAATGAAACATTAAATCAAAACAAATCTGATTCCGTAAAACAAACAGAGTTATTACAAGATAAAAAAAATAATTCAACAAAATATACTTTGCTATTGGATGGACAGTTTTTAATAGCTTCTATTGAGAACGAACAGTTTTTGATTGAAACAAAAAAAGCAAAAACATTGTTAACAGAACATTATCTCTACCAACACTTTCTATCCGGCAATATAACTCAACGTCCGATCATGGTGCCGGTTTCCTGTGTATTTAATAAAAACGATATGGATGTGTTGTTAAACAATGGTGAAAAGATTAAACAATGGGGGTTTGAGCTTGAACAGATTTCTCCTGATCAGGTTTCGATTCGTGCTATCCCAAACCGCCTGGTCTATGCAGATACTGTTCAACTGGTAAATGATTTAATTAATGTTTTGAAAAGTAAAAAAGATGACAAGGCCATAGCCAAACTGTTGGCGTTACATGTTAATGATGCCGGTTTGATAATCGATAATGAAAGTATTCAGCAGTTACTCAAGCAAATCGGTGACTATATTAAAGAAAATGTAACGACCAGATCATTGCCCTGGTGCACACTGGATCAAACGGTTTTACGTTCACTGCTGGAAAATAAAAAATAATGGATAAACCATTTGTTATTTTCATTATGGGGCCGACAGCATCCGGTAAGACCGATCTTGCTGTTTTTTTGCATGAGAAACTGGATTGCGAAATTATTAGTGTGGATTCAGCCATGGTTTATCGCGGTATGGATATTGGTACTGCCAAACCGGACAAGACATTATTGGAACAGGTGCCGCATCGACTTATCGATATATGCGATCCTGTTGAGTCTTATTCCGCCGCCCGTTTTCAGGAAGATGCCAACCGTGAGATTCGGCAGATACTTGATCAGGACAAGATCCCTGTCCTTGTTGGCGGCACGGGACTTTATTTTCGTGCCCTGGAGCAGGGCTTGGCAGATTTACCAGACGCCAATTACCGGATTCGGGCCAGCCTGGAAGAACAGGCACATAAAATCGGCTGGTCGGCTATGCATAAACGATTACAAGAGATTGATCCAGAATCAGCTGCACGAATTAATGAAAATGACCCGCAGCGAATCCAGCGAGCATTGGAGATTTATGAAATTACCGGAAAGTCAATGTCAGCATTGCTCTCAGGTGGTCGAAAGCAGGCATTTCCTTATTCTATTAAAAAAATCATATTATCCCCCGAAGATCGTTCAATTCTACATGATCGTATAAAAATCAGATTCTTACAGATGTTAAAGGAAGGCTTGGTTGAAGAAGTCGAGGCTTTATATAATCGGGAAAACCTGTCTTTGAACTTACCTTCCATGCGTTTGGTCGGATATAGACAAGTGTGGCGTTATCTGGACGGTCACACTAGTTTTGAAGAAATGCAGGAACATGCCATTGTAGCAACACGACAGCTTGCAAAGCGCCAGATCACCTGGTGTCGGAGTGAAAATGGGGCTGATTGGTTCGATGCAGTGGAAAAGAACATATTTTCAAAAATTTTGGGAAAAATTGAGAAATAACCGTAAATTTCTCTCATTTGTAATATACTTTAATGAAAATAATGAAAAGAATTAACCGCTATTAATTTTGCTCATATTCGGTTAACAATAACAATAAATAATTGGGAAGGAGAATTATCATGAGTAAGGGGCACTCGTTGCAAGATCCTTTTTTAAATGCACTTAGAAAAGAACGAGTACCGGTATCAATCTTTCTTGTTAACGGTATCAAACTCCAGGGACAGGTAGAATCGTTTGACCAATTTGTAATTCTGCTTAAAAACTCTGTGAGCCAGTTAGTTTATAAACATGCTATTTCAACGATAGTTCCGGCCAGGAACGTGAAACTGCCTCGTGCAGATGATGAAGGTAGTGATGAGGGTTGATGGTTTCTCATAATAGTCCGGTAAGCATTTGGAAGTAAAAACCGCTGATATACAGCGTGCCTTAATTGTTTTTGTTGATTTCAGTCATGGCGCGAAAGATGATGAGTTTAACGAATTTCAGGAATTGGTTGAATCATCCGGTCTTGAAATTGTGGGAACAGTTTTGGCACCACGCCATTCTCCTGATGCACACCTTTTTGTCGGTAGCGGGAAAGCAGAGGAAATAACAGAACTCGCCAGGGAATATAGTGCGGATGTGATTATCTTCAACCACCCACTCTCACCCGCCCAGGAACGCAATTTGGAGAAGCAAATCAATGTCCGTGTCATAGACCGAATTGGTTTAATATTGGATATCTTTGCACAACGTGCGCGTAGTTATGAAGGCAAGTTGCAGGTTGAACTGGCGCAATTGCAGCATCTTTCTACGAGACTGGTTCGAGGCTGGACGCACCTTGAACGACAAAAAGGTGGTATTGGTCTACGTGGTCCGGGTGAAACACAGTTGGAAACAGACCGACGATTAATTGGACATCGTATAAAAGTGATCAACCAACGTCTGGAAAAAGTACGTAAACAACGCTATCAAAGCAGAACAAAACGTAAGAAAAATGATATACCTGTAATTTCATTAGTGGGGTATACCAATGCCGGGAAGTCGACCCTGTTTAACCGTTTGACCGGATCACATATTTACGCAGCGAATCAGTTATTTGCGACACTAGATCCAACTCTACGGCGGATTAAAACCAAATCGGGTAAACCTGTTATCCTGACGGATACTGTCGGTTTTATTCGTGATTTGCCACCGGATTTGATCGAGTCGTTCAAGGCGACACTGGATGAAGTGCGTGAG
>JBNLAL010000243.1:0-3238 GCA_050302115.1 Gammaproteobacteria bacterium
ACTATCCAGAATGCTCTTAGCCTGACTTGTGAGTTTTGAGCTGTCAAATGCGAAATGTACGCCTTCCAGTCTGACAATTTCATAAGCACAACCAGAAGTATTCACAACGGTACCTAAGGGTGTTTCTGGACATTGGTCCAGATAATCCGGAACACCATCACCATCACTATCGACAGCACATCCATTACTCTCTACCTGAACACCCTCAGGTGTAAATGGGCACATATCATCACGGTCAAGCACACCATCACGGTCCTGGTCGTCTATCCAGAAATGTCCTGTCATTTCAGGTTCTTCCATTGCTGGAGCAGCCCCGCACGCATCACTAAGGTTTCCAGAAAAACCGGCATGCCAACATGAACCAAACCCATTTTTCCAAACTTTTCCCGATGTAGTACCCCAATGACTCATATCATCGGCAGTTGCTGTACCGGCAAAAATAAATAACCCTAATATCAGTTTAAAAACTAATTGAAAAAATTTAATTTGTTGCATTTTGTACCTCCCTTGTAATTTTAGAGATGTTTTTATGTTAACGGTAAGTTAATGGTTAAATCTTCAATTATTAAGTATAACTATAGTATTAATTGCTGCACATTTCTCTTTTAGATTTCCTGTTTGGCAAATTTAGACTCCACATAATTATCAACGATTTCGCGAAACTCATTGGCAATATTATTACCCTTTAGAGTTGTTACTTTTTCCCCATCAATAAAAACAGGAGCGGACGGTGCTTCACCCGTGCCTGGCAGACTGATACCAATATCAGCATGTTTACTTTCGCCAGGACCATTCACAACACACCCCATCACCGCCAGATTCATTTCTTCAACGCCCTGGTATTTTTCACGCCAGATAGGCATCTGACTTCTAACATAGGCCTGTATATTGTCAGCTAGCTCCTGAAATACTGTGCTCGTTGTACGCCCGCATCCCGGACAGGCTGTAACTAAAGGTGTAAATGACCTTAGGCCCATAGTTTGTAACATTTCCTGTGCAACAATAACTTCTTTGCTTCTGTCACCACCCGGTTCCGGTGTCAACGACACGCGGATTGTATCGCCAATGCCTTCTTGTAAAAGCACAGCCATTGCTGCAGTTGATGCAACAATCCCTTTTGAACCCATCCCTGCTTCGGTTAAACCTAAATGTAAAGCATAATCACAACGTGATGCCAGATCACGATAGACGGAAATTAATTTCTGGACACCACTTACCTTACAGGACAATACAATATGGTCCCTCTGCAAACCAATTTCTTCTGCACGTTCTGCACTCTTCAATGCAGACACAATTAATGCTTCACGCATAACTGCATCCGTTTCAACCGGCTCAGGCAGTTTTGCATTTTCATCCATCATCTTTGTAAGTAACTCTTGATCCAGACTTCCCCAGTTCACACCAATACGAACCGGCTTATCATACTCAATTGCCTTCTCGATCATCACAGCAAACTGATTGTCTTTTTTTCTTCCAAAACCGACATTACCTGGATTGATCCGGTATTTCGCCAGGGCTTGTGCACATTCCGGATAATCGGTTAACAATTTATGTCCGTTATAATGAAAATCCCCCACAATGGGTACAAGGCAACCATCAGCATCAAGTTTTTCACGAATCGTTGCTACCTGTGCCGCTGCTTCTGGTGTATTAACAGTAACTCTTACCAGTTCGGAACCGGCTGCAGCAAGTTGTTGAATTTGTTTTGCCGTTGCCTCAGCATCAGCCGTATCTGTATTGGTCATAGACTGAACCACAACAGGATGGCATCCTCCAACAATAACAGAGCCAATTTTTACACCGACACTCTTTCGTCTATTCAGGGGACCAAATTCAGAAGACATATAAATAAAAACCTTGATAATTGAATGAAGCATGCAGTCTAATCGGCGTCTCGCCCCTGTCAAGCGGGCTTTATAATTTATTCAACCACATTAATTTCAGAGGAAAAAAGGCCTCTGACATGAGATACTTATAAAAATGAATAAGAAAAACAGCTATACCAAAGAAGAATTACTTGCCTGTGGTCGGGGAGAAATGTTCGGTGAAGGTAATGCACAATTACCTTTACCCCCTATGCTCATGTTTGATCGAATTGTCAGTATTACTGACGATGGCGGATCAGCCGACAAAGGACAAATTATTGCCGAACTCGATATCACACCTGACCTGTGGTTTTTTGAATGCCATTTTGAAGGTGATCCGGTCATGCCCGGTTGTCTGGGACTTGACGCTATGTGGCAGTTAGTTGGCTTTTTCCTGGGATGGTCAGGTGCGCCAGGTCGCGGACGTGCACTCGGTGCCGGCAATGTGAAATTTACTGGTCAGGTCACTCCCAAAAATAAATTGGTTACTTATGAGATTAATATGCGTCGTGTCATGTTACGTAAATTGGTCATGGGAGTCGCTGATGCAAGTATGCATGCAGATGGAAAAGAAATTTATATAGCCAAGGATCTAAGGGTCGGTCTATTTAAATCAACTGAAGATTTTTAGGAGCAGGAATTGAAAAGAGTGGTTGTAACGGGGATGGGTATCGTCTCCAGTATTGGTAACAATAAATCCGAAGTTTTTGAGTCCCTCAATAACGGGACTTCAGGTATTGAATTTTGTCCGGAATATGCTGAACTCGAATTTCGTTCGCATGTTCACGGCGCAATTCATATTGATCTCAATGCTTTGATTGATCGAAAGTTAAAACGTTTTATGGGTGATAGTGCTGCCTATAGTTACATTGCTATGCGTGAAGCAATAGAAGATGCCGGACTTGAAGAAGGTCAAATTTCAGATCCTCGTATCGGTTTGATTGCAGGATCCGGAGGCGGTTCGAATGCCAATATGCTGGAAGCTATCGACACCCTGCGTTCTCGTGGAGCCCGCAAAGTTGGACCAACTATGGTGCCGCGCGTTATGGCCAGCACAAATAGTGCCTGTCTTTCCGTCGCTTATAAGATTAAAGGTGTTAACTATTCAATCAGTTCAGCCTGTGCAACCAGTGCACATTGTATTGGAAACGCTTATGAACTCATTCAAAGTGGCAAACAAGATATGATCTTTGCAGGTGGTGGTGATGAAATTCATTGGACCTCGACCCTGCTCTTCGACAGCATGGGTGCCTTGTCATCAAAATACATTTCCATACTGGAGTAATAATTCATATGATCCGGAAAAAAATTTAACCAGCATGCAATGTGTGGCGATTTTTTAAGTATTCCCATTTCATGCAATTGCCAGGAAG
>JBNLAL010000244.1:0-3226 GCA_050302115.1 Gammaproteobacteria bacterium
TGCATGGTGTCACCCGGTTTTATTTCAACGTATAGAACAGATACGGCAGGAAAAGAATCTTGATTTATACGTTATTGATCCACGTCGTACAGCTTCGTGTGACAGTGCTGACAAACACTTACCTATTAAACCGGGAACAGATGCGATTCTTTATAATGGTTTACTAACATACCTTTCCGATCATGACTGCCTGGATAAAGATTACATTAAATCCTTTACCAGTGGTTTTTCAGAAGCATTAGAAGAAGCAAAAGAAACTGCACCGGACATTGATACGGTTGCCAGACTTTGTGATATTGATATTCAACTTGTAAAAGATTTTTATGAGTTATTTACGCGGACTGAAAAGGTGATCAGTTTCTTTTCACAGGGAATAAACCAGTCTTCCAGCGGTGTTGATAAGGTTAACAGTATTATCAATGCTCATTTGGCTGCAGGCAAGATAGGTAAACCGGGCACGGGTGCTTTTTCAATTACGGGACAACCCAATGCAATGGGGGGGCGTGAAGTAGGTGGTTTAGCCAGCACTTTAGCCGCGCATATGGATTTTTCCGATATTGAAAAAGATCGGGTGCAACGATTCTGGGATTCACCGGTTATTGCACAAAAGCCCGGTTTAAAGGCGGTAGATCTTTTTAACAATATTCATAGCGGTAAAGTTAAAGCTGTCTGGATTATGGCAACCAATCCGGCTGTCAGTGTGCCGAACGCGGATCTGGTTCAGGAAGCAATGAAAAAATGTGATCTGGTTGTTGTCTCTGACTGTATTAAAAACACGGATACAACGCGTTATGCGGATATTTTATTACCCGCTCAAGCCTGGGGAGAAAAATCCGGAACAGTAACTAACTCGGAAAGACGCATTTCACGTCAACGTACATTTATAGAAGCTGCCGGTGAAGCAAAGCCTGACTGGTGGATCATTAGTGAAGTTGCCAAACGTATGGGTTTTAATATAGGTTTTAATTTTAATAGTGTTGCCGATGTTTTTCGTGAGCATGCAAGTTTGTCTGGGTTTGAGAATCATGGTGATCGTGATTTTGATATTAGCGGCCTGGCCGATCTGGACGATGATGCCTATGAAGTGATGGAGCCTATACAATGGCCGGTTAACCAGTCTCATCCAGACGGTACCAAACGTCTGTTTGAAGATGGACAATTTTATAACAATGACAAAAAAGCTCACTTCATAGCGGTTAAACCGAGATTACCTGTTGAATCTTTAAGTGAACGTTATCCTTTAATATTAAATACGGGACGTGTCAGGGATCATTGGCATACTCTAACTCGCACGGCAAAGTCACAACGATTATCACGTCATATCAAGGAACCTTTTATGCAATGTCATCCTGATACTGCGGTTTCTTTTAATATCAAACACAATGAATTGGTAGAAATAAGTAGTGAATGGGGGACGGCTCTGGTGCGTGCTGAAGTAACTGATCGGCTACGTAAGGGAGAAGTCTTTATTCCACTGCACTGGAATGATCAATTCTCTGCCAGGGCGAGGGTAGATGCAGTCGTTAATCCACATGTTGATCCGATTTCAGGCCAACCGGAATTTAAACATACGCCGGTAATGATAAAACCGGTTAAACATAATTGGTTTGGGTTTATGTTATGTCGTAGGGAATTCAATCTAAATGAATTCCAGTATTGGACAAAGTTACGTGAACAAGACAACTGGCGTTATGAGTTTTCAGACAATCATGTGCATGATTTTTCCTGGTTCAAAAAAATGGTTCAGAATGGACATGATTATGAATGGATTGAATATATTGATGAATTAAATGATTCTGCACGATATTTGTGGTTCGATAATACGGGTCTACAAGGCTGTATATTTACAAC
This sequence comes from Gammaproteobacteria bacterium, assembly GCA_050302115.1. GTDB lineage: Bacteria > Pseudomonadota > Gammaproteobacteria > Eutrophobiales > Eutrophobiaceae > JBNLAL01. The sequence continues at coordinate 1,852 of JBNLAL010000244.1, forward strand.
ACTTTATTATGAGGACTTACCTGCTCGTGAATGGTTGTCAGAGCAATTTACCAAACTGAGTATTAATCCTGAACAAAGAACACGTTTACTCTCCGGGACTTCCGGTGCTGATCAACCTGATCCTGGTCCTATAGTCTGTTCCTGTTTTAATGTCGGAAAGAATACTATTCTTGATTACATTAATGAATTTGGTGTGGAGGACGTTGACATTATAGGTAAAAAACTTAAGGCCGGAACTAACTGTGGTAGTTGCAAACCGGAACTGAAATGTTTATTGAGTGAAACGCTTCAAAATAGTTAACGTTGGTTTCATGCCTTTTTATCGTCAATATTGATTTTCATGGTGAAGCCTTAAGAAAACGGCCAAATGGCCGATTATCATAGAAGTGAATAATTAAATGGCAATTTACCCGTTTCAATATGATAAAACACGGCTTACTAATCTTTATCTTTTGTTTAGGATCTATTTTTAATCTTGCTCTGGCTAATGAAAAAGAGGGCCTGATTACCCCTAAAAAAGGCACTGTTTACTATGCCTTACTGGACGGTTTGATTATGCTGGCAGATGGTAAGGTTGATCAATGGATAGGTACGTATTGCGATGGGATTCGTCTTTGTAATAATGCACAGGAAATTAACACAATCCGCCAATACCGGGCCAAGCTTCAGGAAAAGATTGCGCCTGCCTGTTTAAGGAATGGGGACCGTTCCCTGGAAATTGATCATGTGGTCGGAAACCCCGAGATCGATACAGCGGTCAAGATATACCTGGTTTGCGATCCGGAGGGCCCGCCCAGATTTTATTCACTAAGGCGTACCGCTGACTTCTGGTTTTTTATCAGTCTGTAAGTGTTCCAGTTCACAGTTTCCAATTATTCTTAGAAAGATTTTTCTTTTTTCTTTTGGAGTGTAGTAAAGGTGCGTGTCAATTGTGAAGGATTCAATAATGACTTGATCAATATCTTCCCGGATTGAAACAATCCATAAATGATCGTTAATCATCGTTGTTACCATTCGTGGTGTGGCAAGGTTTAGTTTTCTTGGATCCTCATCATCCGGAAATTTTGCCGTAACCAGACAACTTAGAAAATTCCCCCAGTTGAAACTGCCCAATTCATCTATACCATGATGAATATACAGTTTTCTATCATCAATATATGCGTCATTGGCAGACGAATTAGCGATAGATAGTGAGATAAGAAGAATTGTGATGAAAACTCTGTTCACTAATTATATTGTAAATTAAAGAATATACTTAAATTAAACTATTATTTTGTTATATATACTAACACTAAGTATGGAAGAAGTTACTCTAACGTTAAACAGGTAATGAATAGTTGGATTAAAAGCACTATAGATAATAGTAATCTCACGT
>JBNLAL010000245.1:0-3215 GCA_050302115.1 Gammaproteobacteria bacterium
TTGAATATTTCCTGATTAGACGGGAAAAACTTATTACTCCAGTTAAAAAACGATTGCCCGTTAACGGACCAGACAATGAATCTGCAACAGCTAACTCATCACCATTGCGTTTTAAAGTATCAATAACTGCCGAACCAATAGGAGGTAATTGCCTGGTATACAACTCCCAGGAGTCAATAGATAGATCGAATACACGCTTCTTTAAATCTTTAGCCTTGGTGGTACTCGGTAAGGTCTCTCCAAAGGCAACGATGATGTCATGTTTGATTCCGGTACTACGCAGGTTCTTCAATTTTTCACTGGAACGAGAAAACCAGCTTCCCCATAAGCCACGTAGATAAAAAGGTAATATCACTGCATCCACATCCTCGGCTGCTTTTTCGTAACCACGTTGAAACTCTGCCAATTGACCAGTACGACTGATTGTTCCTTCCGGGAATAAACAAACGACATCACCATTATTCAGACTTTTATTAATTTCCTGTAAAGCGCCTTTACTCGCGCCAGCTGAAACCGGGATGACATTAAAAATATCCAAAAACCATTTTAGATACCAACGTTCATAGATATTCCGAATCATGACAAAACGAATCGGACGCGGTGATGCCATCTGGATAATGCCCCAATCTATCCAGCTTATGTGGTTACCCAACATCAATACACCACCTGTTTCAGGAATATTATGCAAACCTAAAACCTGAAGTCGATAACGATGTCCAATGATGTAACTGACAATAAAACGAACTAATGACTGGGGTAATTTATAAACTGTATAAACAGTTCCACCAATCGCAACAAAGAGAAGAATGGTAAATAAACCCAGGCTACCTATTCCATAATAGGCAAAGACTACCGTTAGTATCAGAAAACCTAACATGAAGACATTCTGAATCAGGTTGTTACCCGCAAGAATGCGACCCAGTTCGTCTTCTTCAGAATGAAATTGTATTAATGCATTCAAAGGAATCAGCAGGAAACCACCAAACATGCCCCAAACCAGGACATTAACAGCTTGAAGATAAGCATTATTAAGCGTCGGTAATACGAATAAACAAGCTGCAATACCAGTCGAACCGATGGGGATCATGCCAGTTTCAATATGTGTCTTTGAAACACGGCCGGAAATAATTGAACCCAACATAATACCAATACCCGCACAGGCAAGTGTACCTTGAATGATGATCGTATTCATGACGCCCATCGTTTCTTTGGCATAGGCTGGATAAGCTGCCAGCATTACCTGGGAAATAGCCCAGAAAATTGATAACCCAATAATCGAAAGAAAGATTACTTCCCGATTTGAAACTGCATGCATATTCGATTTTAAATACTTACCACTACGATACTGTTGCCAATCAAACGCCATACTTTCATCAACAGGATGTTTTTGTGGCAAGGTATAAGCAAAGGCGAGTTCAATAAAACTAAATATAACCAATCCCCATCCGATCGGCGCTATGTTCTGTAACAACGATGATGTGCCTTCATAAGTTACGTCGGCTAAAAAGTTTTCAAATAAAATAGAAAAGATAAAAATACCAGTCAGGATGGCAATTGTTGTCACAGCCTGAACCATACCATTGGCACTCGCCAAATTATCTTTTCCAACGAGTTCCTTGATGTAGCCATACTTTGCAGGCGAATAGAAAGCACTCTGTAATGCCAGCATGAAGGTCATTGCAAATGCAGGCCAGAACCAACCCAGGTAATAAAACAAGGTGATACATAGAGTAATACCGACGGCGACCCAGGCACTGATACGCATCACTTTGTTCTTTGGATATTTATCTGAACAATAACCGGCAGGAGAAATAAGCAGTATAAAAGGTAACAGGATTAAGGCATTAACTATTGCTGTTAATATTATCTGTTCCTGGCCATCATAAACCTTGAACACGGTATTCTGGATGACTATTTTATGCCCGAGATCCACAAAGGCATTGAGGAAGACCATGATGATATATGGAAGGAACCCTCTGAATTTGAACAAGTCTGTCATATATTAGTCTCTAATAATTTTCAGAAGCATATCAAGATGCTAAATTATCACATATAAAGGAATTCGTCTGAAAAATGAAAAACAACCGTTTAATCTACAAAAGTATCGCCTATCCTGAGACATTGGAAAAAGAGGCCATTACTGACCTCATGTCACAATCTGTATCCAATAACAAGGCTCATGGTATTTATGGATTATTATTACTGTCAGGTAATCGTTTCTTACAAATCCTTGAAGGTCCACCCAAGTTTATAAACCGACTATACAAAAACATCATAATCGATGAACGACATCATGATGTTGAATTATTATTGTATGAAGATATAGGCGAGCCTTATTTTGCTGACTGGAATATGCGATTGATTGAACTCGATCAGGTTTCAATACCTGTCTATAAAATGCTTTTAAAAAAGTATCCACACGAGAAAGGGAAGCTTGTTTTTCCGAAAAATAAATTGCTACTTTATTCCCTGTTACAGGATGCCTTGTACTTCTCAAATTTTACAGGGGACAAATAAACACCTAAAACTACGCAAAAGGATTATTGAGAATTATTGTTTCTGCCCGATCAGGACCAGTTGAAATGATGTCAATCGGCACATCGGTTACTTCAGCCAGACGATTAAGATAATCCAGCGCTTTTTGTGGCAAGTCTTTATATTCCGTCACGCCCACTGTGTTTGATAACCAACCAGGGTGTTCTTCATATATCGGCTTACATTCTTCAAAAGCCTCAGCGCCAATTGGAGGGACATCAACTGTTTTCCCATTGAGTTCATAACCAGTACAAATCTTGATTGTTTCCAGTTCATCCAGCACATCAAGTTTGGTTATACACATTCCTGTTAAACTGTTAATTTGAGCTGAACGTCGAAGTGCAACAGCATCAAACCAACCGCAACGTCGTGCTCGACCTGTTGTTGCACCAAATTCATGACCTACTTTCGCAATATGTTGTCCTGTGTCGTCGTGTAATTCTGTCGGGAAAGGACCAGAACCCACACGTGTTGTATATGCCTTGGTAATACCCAATACATAGTCAAAATGACATGGGCCAAAACCAGTACCCGTTGCCGCACCGCCAGCAGTAGTATTTGATGACGTAACATATGGATAAGTACCATGATCAATATCCAGCCAGGTACCTTGTGCACCCTCAAATAAAATATTTTTACCCGCTTTATATAATTCACTTAAACGTGTGCCGGTATCAGCG
>JBNLAL010000246.1:0-3212 GCA_050302115.1 Gammaproteobacteria bacterium
ATGGATACGAATTGCACGGTCGACTTCACCACGTCTCCGGAAAAGATTACCCAATGCTAAATGCGTTTCAACCGTCTCACTATCGACTTCCAACATACGAATAAAGACTTCAATTGCCTTGTCCGGCTGTTCATTAAGAACAAAATTTAAACCCTTAAAATATTCAGGATAAATACTGCGGGAAGTTTGACTATTTTTTGTTCGGGCCGTACGTTGCCCTATCCACCAACCGGTTAACGCAGCAACGGGTAGTAAAAGCCAGAAGAGTGTAACTTCGAAGTCCATTAATTAATCCTTAACCGGCAAAACTCGTAAATTATTAATTTCTTTTTCACTATTCTTGATTTGTTTTTCAAGCTTCAGCTTTTGGTGTTTTAATTTAATAATAAGCGGCATGCTTGCCAAAGCACCTAACAAAGCTCCCAGACACAGTACCAGAACGACTAATAGCGACAGGGACAATTCAATAGAACCGACATAATAATTTAATTCAATGAGTTGATTATTTTTCAAGTGAAATGCCAACCCGAATAAAAGGACGGCAAGAACGAGAATTAGCTTGGCAATTCGTGACATGTCATCTCCTAATTCAAAAGCAACCTGGACTACGGCAACGATAGACAGTCTATCAGGCTATGACAATAGCCAAAGGATGAAAGAAAAGAAAAAGTGAAAAGGTAAAATAAAAACGATTAATCAGTAATCGGATTTCTGTTTTTATCAACCCTTTCCCGCATCTGTTTGCCCGGTTTGAAATGAGGTACGTATTTCGCCGGTAAAGATACGGGTTCACCTGATTTTGGATTACGGCCTACTCGCGGTGGACGATAATGCAGTGAAAAGCTGCCAAAGCCACGAATCTCGATACGCTCTCCACTGGAAAGCGTACCGGACATATGTTCGAGAATCGTTTTGACTGCCAGCTCAACGTCCTTATAAGCCAATTGAGATTGCCGTCTTGCCAATACTTCAATAAGTTCAGATTTCGTCATGCTCGTATTTTCTCGGTTTGATTTGCTCTTTCCCTAATTGGTACTGTCCAAACCATTGTTATTATTCGTAAATCCTATCAGAAGTTAGGCAACTTGTAATAGCAATTTTTTAACTATTATCCAGATGTTCCTTCAAAATATCACCTAATTTGGCACTTCCGCCCGTTTCTGGTGCATATTCCTTGACTGCAGCCTGTTCATCATCGGATTCCTTGGCCTTGATGGACAGGTTGATCGTACGTTTTTTACGGTCAATCGCAGTGATTTTAACCTCGAGTTCTTCCCCTTCCTTGATGACGGTACGAGCATCATCTACGTCTTTTTCCAGAGAAATTTCACTCGCTTTCAAAGTACCTTCAACACCATCACCTAAAGCAATGGTAACGAATTTTTGATCAACGTTTTGCGCGGTGCCTTTAACTATCGTGCCTTTTGGATTTTCTGCAACGAAGCTGGAGAACGGGTCTTTTTCAAGTTGTTTAATACCCAGCGATATTCTTTCACGTTCTGCATCTACCGCCAGTACAACGGTTTCCAATTCTTCACCCTTACTGAAATTACGAATCGATTCATCGGCATTTTCCGACCATGAGACATCAGACAAATGCACCAGACCATCAATACCACCGTCAAGCCCAATAAAAATACCAAAATCAGTGATTGACTTGATAACACCGGTAACGCGATCCCCTTTGTTATGTGTAGCAGCGAACTGCTCCCATGGATTTGACTGGCACTGTTTCATACCCAGTGAAATACGGCGGCGTTCCTGATCAATATCAAGAATAACCACATCCACTTCTTCACCAACATGAACCAGTTTTGATGGGTGAACGTTTTTGTTAGTCCAATCCATTTCTGAAACGTGAACCAGACCTTCAACGCCTTCTTCCAGTTCAACAAAACAACCATAATCAGCAAGGTTGGTGACCTTTCCATGCAGACGGGCGCCTTCTGGATAGCGACGGGTCAGATCCAGCCATGGATCTTCACCCATTTGTTTCAGCCCCAATGACACACGATTCTTGTCACGGTCAAACTTCAATACTTTAACTTCAATCTCGTCACCAATATTGACTATTTCACTTGGATTCTTAACACGTTTCCAGGCCATATCTGTAATATGTAACAGACCATCAATACCACCCAGATCCAGGAAAGCACCATAGTCGGTCAGATTTTTCACGACACCTTTAACCAGTGAACCTTCTGTCAGGTTTTCGAGGAGTTCTTCACGTTCAACACTGTTTTCACTCTCGACAACAGCACGACGTGATACAACAACGTTATTTCTGCGTTGGTCGATCTTGATAACTTTAAATTCAAGAGGCTTACCTTCCAGATAAGAAGGATCACGAACAGGACGTACATCAACTAATGAACCTGGCAGGAAAGCACGAACTTTATCAACGTCAACGGTAAAACCACCTTTGACACGTTCGGTAATAATACCGGTCACGGTTTCGTTCGCTTCATGTGCTTTTTCAAGTTCAGTCCAGGCGATCTTACGCTTGGCTTTTTCACGAGAAAGGCGGGTTTCGCCATAACCATCTTCTATGGAATCGAGAGCGACATCGACTTCGTCACCGGTAGCTACTTCAAGCTCTCCATTCTCATCAAAAAACTGTTCTATGGGGATAATGCCTTCGGATTTCAGTCCGGCATTGACGATGACATTGTCATCATTGATGTCCACAACGGTTGCACTAACAATAGTGCCTGGACGCATTTTATTTTCTATTTGGCTCTGTTCAAATAATTCGGCAAAACTCTCGCTCATGAAAGGATGTTCCTGTGGTACTTACCGGTAAATCGGGCAAGCATCTAATAATGTTAAGTTAATCTTCAGTTAATGATTCATCGCGAGTCATTAACCACCTATTTCGGCAAGTCAGGAATTCTTTCTACAACCAATTCTGATATCCTTGCCACAACTGCATCGATATCCAGATTACTGGTATCAATGACAATTGCATCTTCCGCCGGCTTCATTGGAGACACAGTACGGTTACTATCCCGCTCGTCTCTCGCAGCTATTTCCGCGGAAAGGTCGCGGAGATTAGCACTTATGCCCTTCTCCTTCAACTGTTTATAGCGCCTTTTGGCTCTTTCCTCCGGGCTGGCGGTAAGATAAATCTTGACCTGGGCCCGGGGGAAAACCACGGTTCCCATGTCCCTGCCATCCGCCACCAGGCCGGGTAAACGGGCATAGTTGCGCTG
>JBNLAL010000247.1:0-3208 GCA_050302115.1 Gammaproteobacteria bacterium
CAGAAATGATCAATCTTAACACCTGTTCCTGGCGCTATCTCTTTTTTGACCAGTTCATAAAGGTCTTCGGCGACATCGAGTTCGCCAACTTTTAAGTAATTGATTTTCTTGGCATACATATCCATGGTTTCTTCATCACTCATGTTAAATATGTTAATTGTAGGATTTTTTGTGCAATGCAGCAGAGTAAATTAAAACAATGATTAACGCAATATTAAAATTTGTATGACAGAAAAAATTTTTGTATGAAAAAATTTTGAAAAAAAATAAAAATTTGTTTTCTAACTTCAATTAGGTTAGTTTTGGCCGCGCGTGATGGAGCAAACCATCGACTAATTAGAGGTTAGAACAATGAATACACAGACCAATGGGCCTGCAAGGCCTGCTGTGCGGCCGTGCGATCCACGTTTTTCTTCCGGGCCGTGCAAAAAACATCCTGGTTGGGAGCTTCTCAACCTGTCTACAAAAAATCTGGGTCGTAGTCATCGGGCTACCGAACCAAAATCCCGTTTAAATGAAGCGATTACACGCTCTGCTTGTTTACTTGGCTTACCTGAAGATTGGCAATTAGCGATTGTGCCTGCATCTGATACCGGCGCTTTTGAACTGGCTTTGTGGTCCATGTTAGGTGAGCGTGGTGTTGATGTCTTTGTCTGGGAAAGTTTTTCCAGTGATTGGGCAAAAGACATTCAGGAACAATTAAAGATCGACGATCTGAATATCTACACAGCAGATTACGGTACTTTACCTGAATTAACACAGGCCAAACCTGAACGTGATGTTGTCTTTGTTTTTAACGGAACAACCAGTGGTGTGCGTGTACCCAATATGGATTGGGTTTCCTCAGATCGTGAAGGACTTGTCTTTTGCGATGCGACGTCTGCTGCCTTTGCCATGCAGTTGGATTATAACAAACTGGATGTGGTGACCTGGTCCTGGCAGAAAGTGTTGGGTAGTGAAGGGGGATTCGGTATGTTGGCATTGAGTCCCAAGGCTATTGAACGATTGGAGAGTTATCAACCACAGAGACCCTTACCGAAAATTTTTCGAGTAACAAAGAAAGGGAAACTGGATCAGGCACTGTTTAAAGGTGCGACGATTAATACGCCCAGTTTGTTAGCACTTGAAGATCTGCATTCCGCACTGGATTGGGCTGATTCCATTGGTGGCCTACAGAGTTTAATTAACCGTAGTAAGAACAATTTCAACGTAGTCAATCAATGGGTCTCTAATTCTGATTGGATCGATTGGTTACCTGGTGATCCGGATACTCGTTCAACGACTTCCATGTGTTTAAAGATCATATCAGACGAATTCATTCAACTGGAAGAAGATGCACAACGGAAGATCATCAACAAGATGTGCAAATGGTTGGAGGAAGAAGAGGTTGCTTTTGATATTGCTGCTTATCGCAGTGCGCCTCCGGGTTTTCGAATTTGGGGTGGTGCAACAATCGAAACATCTGATCTGGAAAAGTTATTGCCCTGGTTAGATTGGGCTTACCAGCGTTGGTTAAACGCTAATTGTGTAGAGGAGGTCGCATAATGACTAAACCACGTGTATTGATTTCTGATCCCATGTCCAGCCAGGCGGTCAATGTCTTTGAACAACGCGGCATTGAAGTGGTTCAAACAGGCAAAATGACCGAACAGGAATTACTGGAAACTATCCCCGGCTTTCATGGTTTGGCTATACGTTCTGCTACCAAGGTTACCGAACAGGTATTGGAAGCTGCGACTGATTTAAAAGTCGTGGGGCGGGCCGGTATTGGTGTCGACAATGTCGATGTCCCGGCTTGTACTGCCAGAGGTGTTATCGTTATGAATACACCAATGGGTAATGCGATTACGACAGCAGAACATGCTTTGGCAATGATGTTTTCTCTTGCGCGGCACATCCCACAGGCGAACCAGACTACTCATGCCGGTGCCTGGGCAAAGTCAAAATATATGGGTGTGGAGTTGACCGGTAAAACTCTGGGCATTATTGGTTCCGGTAATATCGGTTCAATCGTTGCCAAGAAGGCAATCGGCTTTGGTTTAAAAGTGCAGGCTTATGATCCTTACCTGACAGAAGAACGGGCAAATACTTTGGGAATTAAAAAAGTAGAACTGGAAGAGTTACTAACCTCATCCGATATCGTTTCCTTGCATGTCCCCAAGACCCCCGAGACTGAAAATATAATCAGTGCAACAGCGATTAATAAAATGAAGAAAGGTGCCTTGTTGATCAATTGCGCACGTGGCGGTCTGGTAGATGAACTGGCATTACGTGTCGCACTTGAAAGTGGACACCTTAAAGGTGCTGCACTGGACGTCTACCAGGAAGAACCGGCTAAAGAAAACCCATTGTTCGGTTTGGAGAACGTAATCTGTACACCACACTTGGGTGCATCAACGGTTGAGGCACAGGAAAAAGTAGCAGTACAGATTGCCGAGCAAATTTCTGATTTCCTGTTGGAAGGTTCGATCAAGAATGCATTGAATGCGCCTAATCTTTCGGCAGAAGAAATGCTTCAGTTAAAACCTTATTTGCAGCTGGCCAATTATCTTGGTTCTTTTGCAGGGCAACTTACGCATTCTGCAATTAAGGGAATAACGGTGACCTTCGCCGGTGATGCTGCCCGGTTAAATGTAGAACCTTTAACTACACAGATCGTACAGTCGGTATTGAGTCCGCACTTTAGTGATATCAATGTTATCAATGCACGTCAGGTTGCAAGGGATAGAGGTATCCATGTGACTGAGGCTAAGGAAGATCTGGAAGAGGTGTATCACAATCGTGTCACGATCAGTATAACGACAGAAGACAAGACAAGGACTGTTTGTGGGACGTTGATCCAGAACCGACCCAGGTTGGTAGAAATTAAAGGAATCAAACTGGAATCAGAGTTTGGTGAACACATGCTGTATATCACCAATCAGGATGAACCGGGAATGATTGGCGCCATAGGAAATTTAGCTGCTGATAAAGGTATCAATATTGCCAATATGCATCTTGGCCGAAGAGAGAGCCGGGGAGATGCAATTTCGCTATTGGAACTTGATGCACCTATCAAACAGGAAGACCTGGAGACATTGCGGGCCATTGAATATATACGTGATGCGCAATACCTCAGATTTGAACCACTTCCATTATGAATGAAGCAAGTCTGTTTCAGACACCATACTGGTTGTTAAACCGAAGTGAAGATGAACAAAGGGATTTT
>JBNLAL010000248.1:0-3168 GCA_050302115.1 Gammaproteobacteria bacterium
GATACACTTGCTGCTTTACAATTGGCAAAGCAATTGGGTTTTTTAAGTACGCTGGCGATATGTAACGTAGCAGAAAGTTCGTTAACAAGAGAGTCTGAACTGGTTTTTTTAACACATGCAGGTCCTGAAATTGGTGTAGCTTCAACAAAGGCATTTACGACCCAGCTAGTGGGATTGTTTCTGTTAGTTCTTGCTATAGCGAAATACAACGGGCTTTCAAAAGAAGATGAAAAACTATTAGTTAAGCAATTGGAGAGTTTACCTGGACAGGTTAACCAATTACTTCAACATAAAGATGATATTGAAACGATGGCAGGAGATTTCGCTGATAAACACCATTCCCTTTTTCTTGGCAGGGGCAGTTTATTACCTGTGGCAATGGAAGGTGCGCTTAAATTAAAAGAAATATCCTATATTCATGCAGAAGCTTATGCCGCTGGTGAATTGAAACATGGGCCACTAGCACTTGTTGATGATGATATGCCCGTCATTGCAGTAGCACCAAATAACCACCTGCTGGAAAAACTTAAATCAAATTTACAGGAAGTTCGTGCAAGGGGTGGAGTGCTATATATATTTGCAGATAGAAACAGTCAGGTAGAATCTACAGAAGGAGTAAATGTTCTTAAGATCAATGCCATACATGATTATATGCTACCAATTTTATATACCATTCCTTTACAGTTATTAGCATATTATGTTGCTGTAATTAAAGGCGCCGACATCGATCAGCCTCGAAATCTTGCAAAATCGGTCACAGTTGAATGATATGATACCAAAACAAAAAGAAAAACTGGCTAGAATTATATATAATTCAATTTGTTACAATAACTGCATCCTTAATCTGAAGGGTGCTTAAAAGGTCAGGGTTTAACAGTTATGGTTTCCAAAAAAGAAAAAACAGCAGTTAAAGTTCTCATTGTTGATGATGATAACGATGTTTTGAATTTGTTAGAAAACTGGCTAACAAATGAAAACTACGATGTTAAACGTGCTCTATCAGGTATTGAAGCACTAAACCAGGTCAGTATTTATCAACCTGATTTGGTTATCACTGATCTTTATATGGACGGGATGGACGGGATGGAGTTATTAACAGAACTTCATTCAGATGATCCATTGCTCCCTGTCATTATGCTAAGTGGCCAAGCGCAAATCCCTGATGCGATTAAAGCAATGCACCTGGGCACATCAGCATTTTTGACCAAGCCCATCAATCAAAATGAGTTTATTGACACAGTAAATAGAATTATTCCTAGTTATAGTGACGTTTCTTTAAGCGAATTTGCAAAAGATATCATCTATAAAAGTAAAGAGATGTCAGATATTGTCAGGATGGCCAGTCTTGTTGCCGATAACGATGTATCTGTTTTTATATCCGGAGCAACTGGTTCTGGTAAAGAAGTAATTGCCAAGGCTATACATAATGCCAGTTCCAGACGTAATCAACGCTTTATAGCAGTTAATTGCGGTGCAATACCAGAGCAATTGCTTGAATCCGAGTTATTCGGACATGAAAAAGGAGCATTCACAGGTGCGAATGTAAAGCACGAAGGTCTGTTCCAGGCTGCTAATGGCGGCACGATATTTTTGGATGAGATTGGCGATATGCCACTTGCTTTGCAAGTAAAGCTATTACGCGTCCTACAGGATTTTGAGGTTCGCCCGGTTGGTTCGACTAAAACCTATCCAATAGATGTACGTTTGATTTCAGCGACGCATCGGGATCTTGATGAAGCTGTTAAAAATGGTAGCTTTAGGGAAGATTTATACTATCGATTAAAAGTGGTTCCTTTGGATATTCCAAATCTTGCTAACAGACCTGATGATATACCTGTATTGGTAGAACATTTTCTTGGAAAATATGCAAAACATAATAATCAGGATAGGAAAAAATTCTCACCGGATGCTTTAAAATATTTGATGAGCATGCCCTGGCCAGGAAATGTCAGACAATTGATAAATGTAGTCGATCTATGTGCGACATTAACAAAGAATAAAAGTATTCCCCTTAGCCTGGTAAAGAAAGCAGTACATGATGACCCTATACATATACAAACCTTGAAAGAGGCCAAACAGGCGTTTGAACGCGGTTATTTATTAAGTGTTTTACGAATAACCCATGGACATGTTGCTAATGCAGCTAAAATTGCTGGTCGAAACCGCACAGAGTTTTATAAACTGTTAAACCAATACAATATAGAGCCAGCTGCCTTTCGTGATAAGAAAAAAGTTGAAAAAGAAGTAACCTGAGCAGGAAAGTAATAATTTATGTCTGACGAAAAAATAATTGTTAACGTAGATCCAGACCTGGAAGATTTGATCCCGGGATTTTTACAAAATCGCAGTGAAGATGTAAAAAAATTAACTGATGCCTTAGAAAAGAATGATTTTGAATCATTACGTTCGATTGGGCATAGTTTAAAAGGGGTTGGTGGTGGATATGGTTTTGAATTGATGTCGGAGATAGGTGCAGAAATAGAAACTGCAAGTAAACAGGATGATGCTGAAACAGTTAAAACCAAAATTCATCAGCTTGATGATTATCTTAAACGTATCCAAGTCAAGTATGATTAACTAGTAGGGCGTTAAGTTGGAAAATGAAAAATCACGTCCGATTTCAAACCGTTTTACCTATGTAATTACTTTTTTACTTGGTCTGGCCTTTTGCATAACGCTTGTTCAAAGTGCATGGAAGACTGCCATTGAACGCAAACAAAAAGATTTTCAATTCGAAATTATATCTATAAAGCAATCTGTTGCCAGGAATGTACTTGCTGGTAATGATGTTACCAATAATGTAGCGTCATTTATTTATGCTAATAATAATATTGATAAAAGTCAGTTTAACGCCTTTGCCGAAGATGTCCTTGACCGATATAACAATATTGAAGCAATAAACTATTATGAGTTTACTGGGGACGATGAGGTAAATTCTTTCCCTTTAAAGTTTGAAAAATCACGAAATCCAAACCCGATTCAAATGGGGGAGGATATTTATCTAAATTCAAAATTTCGCGATGCTATTGATACTTCTGCTGTAACCGGTTCTGTTGTTCCTGCACCGCCGGACATCGAGAATGATTCGGATCGTAAATACTGGTTGTTTAAAGCAGTTTATCTTCAATCACCTTCTTCTATACAAGAAAAAAAATATTCAGGTGCAAT
>JBNLAL010000249.1:0-3164 GCA_050302115.1 Gammaproteobacteria bacterium
ATTCACCCAAACTTGCAACTGGCGTTATTGCTGCGTCAGGCACATTAGGACAAATTATCCCTCCCAGTATTATTCTTATTCTTTTAGGTGACGTTATGGGTGTACCAGTTGGGCGGTTATTTATGGGAGCCGTTTTACCCGGTTTTGTTCTGGTTCTGTTCTTTATCATCTATATCCTTATTTACGCGTGGTACAGACCTGAAACCGCACCCTCACTGAAAAAAGTAGACAAAAAACTGGATATAAAGACGGTACTGATTACCTTATTTCCTCCACTTATTCTTATTCTTGCCGTTTTAGGTTCAATCTTTTTTGGCATTGCTTCACCCACAGAATCAGCCGCTGTTGGTGCTATTGGAGCATTGATATTAGCCGCCTTACATAAAAAACTGACTTTGGAAAACCTTCAGGATGCCATGCAACAAACAACTCGCCTAACCAGCATGGTCTTCATGATATTAATTGGGGCTACCGCATTCGGACTGGTATTTAGAGGGATGGGAGGAGACCGATTAGTACTTGATATCATGTCTCATCTGCCTGGAGGGGTTTGGGGTTTCATGTTTGTCAGCATGTTGCTGATTTTTTTACTGGGTTTCTTTCTGGATTTCTTGCAGATTTGTTTTATTGTTATACCTATTCTGGCCCCTATAGCTAATCAGTTTGGAATTGACCTGCTTTGGTTTGCCATATTAATTGCGATTAATCTACAAACATCATTTCTTACACCGCCATTTGGATTTTCCTTGTTTTATTTAAAAGCGGTAACACCACCTGAAATAAAGTTACATCACATCTATTCAGGTATTATTCCTTTTGTTCTGATACAGGTAATAACGATCCTTGTTTTATTGATATTTCCTGATTTGGTGACATGGCTTCCGAATATCATGGATAAAATCCACGGCATATAAACTCAACAAATTATTTTCTTAATGCTTTAATAACTGGTCTGGTCTCAGGTTTAATTCCGTGCCAAATTTGAAAAGATTCTGCTGCTTGTTCGACTAACATACCTAAACCATCCATCACAAGCGCAGCACCTTTTTGTCTGGACCACTCCATAAATACTGTTGCCTTATCCGCATACATCAAATCATAACAGCATGCTTTTTCAAGTAATATCGAATCAGGAAGCGGAGGCAATTTGCCTTGTAAACTTAATGAAGTCCCATTAATAACCAGGTCGAATGACTCGGAAATAAGATCATCGTATGAACAACTTTTTACATTGCCAATACAAGAGAAAATATCTGCCAGATCCTCAGCCTTGCTTACCGTTCTATTAGCAATTAGCAGTCTCTTTGGGTTTTGCTTAAGTAAAGGTTCAAGAATCGCCTTAACAGATCCACCAGCGCCCAGTACCAATAATGATTTATTTTTTAAACTTAAATTATGATTAATCACTAGATCGTTGATCAACCCTTGACCATCAGTCGTGTCGCCATAGATTTTTGAATCATCAGAAAACCAGATGGTATTGACAGAACCGCAAAGTCTGGCACGCTCAGTTAAAACATCACACATTGAAAAAGCTTCTTCCTTGAATGGAACAGTGATATTTAATCCTTTACCGTACTGTTTAGAAAATAAGTTAACAGAATTAACAAACTTATCTAAAGGGACTTCAATCGCCTGATACTTAAGTGTAATACCTGTTTGTTTTGCAAATAGAGAATGTATTTGCGGGGACTTACTGTGCTTTACCGGATTTCCAAAAACGGCATAATTGGCAATAGTGCTGTCAAGGCTAAATAAATCAGCCACAATTGAAATAGTCCTTATTGGTTACGTTCGACCAAACCGCCCTTTAAACAGTGTACTTTTAATCCACGTTCACTTAATAAATAGGCACACGCCGAACTTTGACGGCCACTGTTACAATAAAGAATATATTGTTTACCAGGATCAAGCGTCTGCGCTTTAAGACGTAACATGAAAAGTGGAATATTAATAGCGCCTTCAATATGGGAATTTTTATATTCGCTCTCAAGTCTGACATCTACCCATACAGCACCTTCATTCTGGACCAATGCATCTGCTTCTTCGTTAGTCACCCAACTCAACATGGGTTCTTTTAATAATTCATTAAAGTCTTCCTTGGACAAACGCATTAAGGAACCATCTGTCGTCATGACTATATTCGCATTACGTTTAGCTTCTGATAACAACGCCTCTTCACCGAAGGCATCACCATCTCCCAATGTTGCCAAGGTCAATTCTGAACCGGTTTTGGAATTACGGGTAACCTTACATTTACCATGTTTAATGATGTAATAATAATCACCATCATCTCCTTGCTTAATAATGACATCCCCCGTTTTAACAGGCATTTCCTGCATGCGCATAAACATGGCTTGAATATTTGCAGGAGGAACCTGGAGAAAAGCCTTTGACTGCAAAATTCGGGTCATCCAATCACTATCATCGTCTTCAGGTTCTTGTTCCTCAACCTGAATTTCATCTACTTCAATACCGGACAGTTGATCCCAGGTAAGTAAAATATCCAATAAATCACTATCAACACGGATTATTTTTGAATCAGTCTTTGCGATTGCTGTGTGTTTTCTGGGTTGTTGGTTTGCAAGCGGATGTTTAGCGGCATCGGTTCCTGCCATTACGATCTTGCTTTGACCGTTACCGGCTGTGATTTCAGCCTGACCATCAACAAGATAAACAGATTGTCTATCTGTGTCCCCTTCCTTAAAAATCGCCTTACCCGCTGCTATCTCTTCAATATAGGTCTTACCAGCAAGTTCCTGAAAATTTTCTGCATTAAGTGCACTCGGAGGCACAAAGGTTTTTAATACACTTTTATCAATAAGTTCAGCCATTTAGCACTTATTCCTTAAAACAAGACTCAAGATTCAATAACAAGACATTCAATTGTAAGCTGAGAATGCCCACTTTTAAATAATTAATTAGTCTAAAAGAAAACCAAAAAAACACGAAAGACCACAATTAGCAGGTGATTACCGAGATGGCTCTTTACAGGAAGATTTTAGCTATCCTAGTCTTTTATTTCTCTTTCACAAGATACTTTGATATCCAGTCATTCTGATCTCTTTTTTACAATATAATAAAGACAATTAAGAGATAAAAAAAGAAATCATGTATTCCCGGTATCCAAAATATCCGGATACCGGGAATTTAGAGTTATTAGA
>JBNLAL010000250.1:0-3147 GCA_050302115.1 Gammaproteobacteria bacterium
CGATAATGAAAATATTCCTCGAGTTTCGGCATCAAACGGTGCATAAACCGGCGATCCTGACATATACTATTACCGCACATCGGAGATTTACCGGCAGGAACAAACTTTTGCAGGAATTCGATGGTCAAACTTTCAGCTTCAGCAACGTCATATTGACTATTCTTGACCCTTTCAACCAGACCGGATTGATTATGTTGGCGTGTATTCCAGGCATCCATCTTGTTCAGTACTTCATCAGGTTGATGTATGGCAACAACAGGGCCTTCTTCAAGAATATTCAATTGCGGATCGGTCACAATGGTCGCGATCTCGATAATATAGTCTGTCGTCGTATCGAGACCGGTCATTTCAAGATCGACCCATATGAGGTTATTTTCTGATTTTGACATTTTTTACTCTGTTATTATTGAATAATGAATTGTAAACACTATTTAGTAATTATATGAACATTATTAACGACTTAATACCAACAACCTTGAAATAGGAGACAGGAATCACGTGAATTTTTTTACAGTACTCTTTTTAATCTGCCTCGGTGCCAGCATTATCGTGCAATGGGTTCTGGTACAACGCCATATCAAGCACATCCGTGCAAACCGCGAGCAAGTACCCGCAGACTTCAGTGACAAGATTCCTGTCGAAGCACATCACAAAGCCGCTGATTATACCCAGGCCAAGGTAAAAACCGGTTTAACTGAATTAATCATCGGTTCCGTCTTTTTATTGTTATGGACCATTGCTGGTGGTTTGCAATTACTGGATGAATTCTGGCGTTCGTTTGAATTATCACCTGTATGGACCGGTACCGGTTTTATATTAAGTGTATTTCTGATCATGTCTGTCCTCGACCTACCGATGTCGATCTATCGCACATTTAAACTTGAACAATCATTTGGTTTTAACAAAATGACACCCAGGCTGTTTGTGATCGACCTGATTAAAAATGCAGCAGTTGGTTTAGCCATCGGTACACCGCTATTACTATTCGTATTATGGATTATGGAAAACAGTGGCCCTTACTGGTGGTTTTATGTCTGGCTAATCTGGTTAACATTCAGTTTATTTATGATGTGGGCCTACCCCGCGTTTATCGCACCGTTGTTTAATAAATTTCGTCCACTGGAAAATGAAGAACTAAGAACCCGTATTGATAATTTATTAACACGTAATGGTTTTAAAAATCAGGGTATCTTTGTCATGGATGGTTCAACACGTTCCACGCATGGCAATGCTTACTTTACCGGTTTGGGTGCGAATAAACGTATTGTGTTCTTTGATACCTTAATCAATGAACTCAGTTACGACGAGATTGAAGCCGTACTCGCGCATGAGCTTGGGCATTTTAAATGCAATCACATTAAAAAACGAATTACTGTATTAGGGAGTGTCTTTTTAATTGGACTTGGCATCCTCGGTTGGTTGTATAACGAACCCTGGTTTTACAACGGCCTTGGGGTTGAACAGCAATCCACTTACATGGCGTTAGTCCTGTTCGTAATTGCTTCACCGGCATTTACTTTTTTCCTGCAACCGATCTTCTCTTCGATTTCGCGTCAACATGAATTTGAAGCGGATGATTTCGCCGCTGGGCAGGCACAAACTGAAAACCTGATTACGGCATTGGTTAACCTGTATCGTGAAAATGCGAATACATTGACTCCGGACCCCTTGTATTCGGCATTCCATGATTCGCATCCGCCGGCACCGATACGGATTGCACATTTAAAATCTAAATTTGCATGAAGATATTATTCAAAACCCTGTCATTCACGTGCATAACACTATTGTTATGCATGTCGAATGCGTGGAGCTTTGATGTTGATAATGGCAAAAGCTTACATGATGCCAACTGCAAACGATGTCATCAGGAAAATATCTATACACGCGAAAACAGATTGATACATAGCTATGACGCTTTACGCGAACGTATCAGTCAATGTGAACTCTCGGCAGAACTGACCTGGTTTGATGAAGAGGTTGATGACGTGACTGCTTATCTTAATCGGGCCTTTTATAAATTTGAGATGGAAAAGTAGTTAATGCACATCCTGTGAGGATTGTGCTAACTCATCAAAGACATAACTGCCGACACTGCTTACAACCTGGTCTTCATTTTTTTTAAACCTTAGCCCAAGAGCAAACTGTTCATCAATATTGTCCGGAACAATTGCCAGATAGGAAACTTCACAATTAATTGTGATTTTGACCATATCGTTACCGACAGGTAAAGGAAAGGTGAGCTTTACTTTGGCAAGATTCAACTCGTCTATCTGCAAACCATCAGGGTTGATCTTAAAAGCTATGTCCCGTTCACACCGGATTTGTATTCCTTCCGGTGAAAGATCATAGATAGTTGAATAAATACGTTGCCCATCATTCGTGGTAATTAACACAGGCAACCTTCTTTTTATTCGAGGAAACAATCTTGTTTCCTTGAACAGGCCAACAGTATTCAGGTTAATAGCAGCTTCCATTTTAAAAACTCCTGTAACAATTGTTGAAACAAATATTAAAGGATTATTTTTTCAGTATGATGACACTGCATCCTTTAACACTATTGTTACAACTAGTGTCAGCAAGTAGCATGCCCATTTATATTTTCTGCTTAAACATTGCTTAACTCCTTGTTTATCTTTTGTAATTTTACTCTGGTCTTTTTTTTTCAGTATGATGACAATGAAAAATCTGAATGAAACCAGTGCAAAGCTGCCCCAAAATGAGGATCAGTAAAGCCTTCATAAAAAATTCATATTAGAATAAAACATAATGAGTACACATATTAATCAATTACCCACACTTGGCATTGGTGCCAGCCTGAGCCTCTCTTCCGATCCCGATCCGGTTAAACTGGTTAAGGCACAAGGTGGTCCAAAATTTGTTGAATATGCCGGATTGGTCGATGTTGATCAGGTCATTGATGAAGTCAAACGTGTGCATGCGGCAGGTGCACCTGTTCTATATCACCCGTCATACATTAATTTTTGTGGTTCGTTTCCCAATTCAACCTCATGGCTGGAAGCGACAGCCCACCATATTGAAAAAGTAAACTCAGCCTGGTTCGCACAGGACGTCGCCTATTGTTTTTGGCAGGAAGGACCGAGTTATTCAACACAACTCGGTTATTTTATTCCACCCATCGTTAATGAA
>JBNLAL010000251.1:0-3138 GCA_050302115.1 Gammaproteobacteria bacterium
ATGCCAGCGAGTTTCCTTCCATATCTTTATTAAGCATGATGTTTAAAGAGGCCATTTTTAATGGTATTGAATCGATTGATGATCTTGACCCCTATCTGATGATGTATAACAAAATAGAAGAATATTTAATGATACATAATCAACGTGAGCGTCTCGAATTATTCCGTCAATGTCTTTACCTTAAAATTCACGAGCCACTTAGCAATGAAGTTAAAAGAAAAAGCTGGCGTAGAGAGTTATTCAAAAAAACCGTCCTGGACTGGGGTTGGACGAATGATCAGTTTGTCATTATGGATCTGCATAAGGAATGGCAAATAGATCAAATTGCGCAACAACGCAACCGATTGATGAATGCCCTGACCGAAAGCTATCGTTTTCTATCTTCATTTGCCAGACAAAATACTGAAGTATCCAAAGTCAGTCAGACAGAACTAAATGTACTTGGACGTAAGCTCTATGCCGCCTTCGAAAGGAAGTCCGGCAAAATTGATATTATTAACCGTGATAACGAAAATAACCTGAATTATTCAAAAATCACAATCTACCAAAAGAAAAATTCTTCAGGTAATAATGGCTGGCAGATGTATCAGGGACATGTAAGTAATTATGCCCTAAGTGAGACCAAACCGATTAAACGTGCACAAAGTGTCATCGAATTAATAGCCTGGGCTTATTTTAATAAAATTGTAAATTCTCATTCCGCAATATCGTTAATGAGTAATGATGCTTTAACGGTAAAAGAACTACGTCAGTTACTGGTTGCTTTTGAAGAAGAATTCCCAACACGTGAATTACCCGAAGCAGATTTTAATGATTTGAACCAACCCGCACGAATTAAACATGCTTGTATTTTTATTAATGTTGGAAATATTCCTTTGGTAAGCACAAATGATAATTTAAGTCATGTATCCAGCACACGTGATAATGTTTTAAGTTACGGGGCGCAACACCATAACCTCGCTATTAGCTTTGATTTACTGATTTCGACGACATGGGAAGAATTATTGACCTTTCGCTTTGAAGGGCCAGATGCATTACTACAATGTATCTGCGAATACTTGCGTTGGGCTCCATTGGGTACTTCATCACTACCACCAAAATTAAGCTGCTTTAGCTATTCATCAAGTTATGGTCCGGCAATTACACGGCGTATAGAAGAAATCTTCCAGGATGTAATCAACCAATATTATGGAAAACAGATTAAGGAAAATACACGATATATCGTTGAGATCGAGGACTGTTATTATTATTTATATAACGAAGAAGGACGTCTCAAATATAACTATATCGGATCAAGTGCACATTTAACCCGCAGTCTGGGTAAACCAAACAATAATTTTAGTCCCGTTATTTTTGATAAACATACACAGGGTAGTAAAACACTACAACAAGTATTTAAATTTAACAAAGCTGATCGAATACAATTATTTTATTCAATCCACAATAACCTGGCAGATATCTATATCATCGATGAAAATGCAAGTTTATTTTTTCAAACAGTACCCTTTCATGATAGTAAGGCACTCATTAATCATTTCGATCTGTTTTTCAAGGCAACAATTAACCGTCGTGTCTTTCTCATGCTGGACATGGAAACAAATATTGAAGATATGGAAATTGAATTTTTTTCTATCACAAATGACAAAACAAAGAATATACAAATAACGCGTATGGTGAGTGAAATGGAAGATGTTCACAAAGGTTTTTTCAATATTCAGGTTATAGGTAGTCCTGATGACGAGCATAATTCTCTATGCATCTTTTGTGAGGATAAGGAATTTTCACTTATGGAACATGGAAATGAATTATTTAATGTTGTCGCTGACTATGTAATAAAACGTAGAAAAAGTGGTGAAAAATATCCTATATACATAACAGATATTGATATTTCCCGTGGCCTTATGGGGCAGGTTGAATCGGAGAAGTTACAAACAATCCACTACCTGAATTATAAAAGACGTATCGAAGAACGCTTAAACCAGGCTATTGCTTTGACGAGCTAGTTTTTGAGAGGAAGATAATAAAAAAAGAGTGCAGTATAATCCGGTATTTACAGAAATACCGGATGTTACAGTGTCAGAAACCGAAAAAATTTTAATACGTCTTGCCTCAATCATGGATAGATTGGAGCCTTTTATACCGGAACCGCCCGAAAAGAATATTGAATTTTGTGGTGGTGCTTTTCGCTGGCAGAGCTTCGGGCAATCCGGGCATTTCTATAAAATTGACCATCCGACAAAGATCAGACTGAATGATCTGCAATGTATAGACCGTCAAAAAGAATCAATAGAGAAAAACACAAAACAGTTTCTTGCTAATCTGCCATCCAACAATGTCCTTCTCTGGGGCCCCAGGGGAACAGGTAAATCATCTTTAATCAAGGCCTTGCTGAATCAATATATCGAACAGGGCCTTAATCTGATAGAGGTTGAAAAAAAAGACCTGGCTGATTTGAGAGTCATTATCGATCAACTTTGCACAAAAAAAGGACACTTTATACTTTACTGCGATGATCTTTCATTTGAAGCCAATGATCCGAGTTATAAGGCAATCAAGGTTGTGCTAGATGGTTCATTAAGTCACACACCTGAAAATATTCTTATATATGCTACATCCAACCGTCGGCATCTTTTGCCTGAAATAATGCGCGACAACATAGATAGTCAGAACATACAGGGTGAACTGCATCTGAGTGAAGCCATAGAAGAGAAAATTTCATTATCAGAACGATTTGGTATCTGGTTAGCATTTCATCCATTTAATCAGGAACAATATCTTGAAATTGTAGATTACTGGTTAAATAAACTTGGATACGAAACTGATGATCGTGAAACCTTGCATAAGAAATCATTAAAATGGGCTCTCGAACATGGTTCGCGAAGTGGACGTTCTGCCTGGCAGTTTGCCAGAGACTGGACAGGCCAACAAAAACTAAAGGATATAAATAATGACTGATCAACAGACAATTTTAGATGAAAGTAAAAAAATTCTGGAAAATGCAGAATGTTTATATACAAAAGATGAAGTTGAGCTGGCAATAACTAATATGGCAAAAGAAATTACTGCAATGTTAAAAGATACCAATCCTATAGTATTGCCAGTCATGATTGGTGGTGTCATGCTTGCTGGGAAACTTGT
>JBNLAL010000252.1:0-3136 GCA_050302115.1 Gammaproteobacteria bacterium
ACATATTATGACCGCAAGATGATGCCCGAATCTGGCTTAAGTGACAACCGTGGCAGGGAACTTTTTACCTTAAACATCAAAAAACATAGACTGTCCCTGAATAAAAAGTAACTCTGTATTTATGTCTGAACGTTCAAAACTGTTACATAACTGGCTGGATAGCATTTTAAAGACCAGTAGCTATAAATTAGAACCTGCCTCGGAAGATGCAAGTTTTCGTTTTTATTATCGTGTGGTAATTAATAACGAAACATACATTGTTATGGATGCCCCGCCACAACATGAAGATTGTTCGCGATTTATAGACATTACCGAACGGCTACATCAATGTGGTGTGATGGCGCCGGAAATTCATGAAAAAAATATTGAGCACGGGTTTTTATTATTAACGGATTTTGGTGATGAGCTGTATTTGCCAAATTTGCAACAAGGTACTGCAGACACATTATATAAAGGCGCTATCGACTCGTTGGTTAGAATACAGGCTAATGGGAACGTTTCGGGCTTAAATCCTTATGATGAAGAACTGTTGCGCGTTGAAATGTCTCTATTCCAGGATTGGCTGTTAGTCCAACATCTGCAAATGAATCCAGGCGACAAGTTAAAAAAAGTACTGGATAAATTAGCTGATGAATTGATCAGGAATGCCCTGGAACAACCCCAAGTCTTTGTACATCGGGATTATCATTCCCGTAATTTGATGTTAATAGATGATCGCTCCCCCGGCATTATTGATTATCAGGACGCGGTGTGTGGGCCGGTTAGTTACGATCTGGTTTCTTTGTTAAAAGATTGTTATATCAAATGGCCTTCGGAAGAGATTAATAAATGGGTTAAATATTATCTGGAACAGCTAAAAGAATTTAAACCGGAAATAAAAATTAGCGATGATCAGTTTCAGCGTTGGTTTGATTTAATGGGTGTACAGCGTCAGCTCAAGGCAAGCGGAATCTTTGCGCGTCTATCACATCGGGACAGTAAGCACGGTTTTCTTAACGATGTTCCCAGGACACTGTCCTATATTACAGATTTAAAAGATGACTATCCGGAGTTGCGTCCATTAAGTGATTTAATTGAGGATCATGTGTTACCCGGATTGGAGCAGGAAGCATGAAGGCGATGGTCCTTGCTGCCGGACGAGGGGAGCGTATGCGTCCGCTAACTGATACCGTACCTAAGCCATTATTAACCGTGCATGGAAAGCCATTAATCGTGCATCAAATAGAGGCTTTGGCAAAAGCGGGGATAACAGACCTGGTGGTCAATACCGGTGCAATGGGAAAGCAGATTAGCGACTACCTGGGTAAAGGGGATAGATTCGATGTGCATATCCAATATTCACACGAGGGAGACAATCCACTTGAAACAGCAGGCGGGATCATTAAGGCATTACAATATTTAGGTGATGGTCCTTTTATCGTTACCAATGCTGATGTTTATACCGATTTCGATTATGCAAATTTGCCTGAATTGATTGAAATGGATGCCCACATCATTTTGGTTTGTAATCCGTCTCATAATTACGACGGTGACTTTGCTCTGGAACAGGGAAAAATTGTAAACCGGGGTGAAGTAAAATATACCTATAGTGGAATAGGTGTTTATTCCTCAAAGCTTTTTCAAAATTGTCCATCCGGCCCCTACCCTTTGGCCCCATTGTTGCGCCAGTCAGCCCAGGCAGGTCATCTGAGTGGTGAATTATATGAGGGTATGTGGACCGATGTGGGTACGGTAGAGCGCCTGAGAGATATTAATAATAGCAAGATATAAATTGATAGTGATTGTTTACTATCAAGCTTGCTCTTTGATTTTTTTTCAATAGCGAATTGCTTACCTATCAAGGTTTTGTCTGTGATAGAAATCACATTGTTGCAGTGCAACAAGCCCTGTGATAGTGTTCTCCCACGATATAGAAGCGTTTTCTATATCTTGTAGTTCAGTAATTTTTTACCACTATATATAGATTATATAACCCTAACAGGGTATGATTCGCGCCAAATTTCAGCTGTTTAAGCCAGTCTGATGAGGGCGGGTCTGAATACGGATGGGAACAATAACCCGAACATGAAAAATTATTTTTTAATAATAGTCATCATGAGTTCGTTGTTACCGCTCAGTCTTTCTGCAGCTGAAGGTAGCGTTGATTATACTCGTCCAGAATTTTGCAAATCCCCGGATGCAATTTACATGAAAGAAGATGCGTCTATACAGGCCAGACTGGAGAACGCAGATCTCGATATCATTGCAGAACAAGGCAAGTTGCGAGTTCTTTTGCAACGAAAAACTAACGCCTGCATTATCAGCAAAACAGAAAAACAATTAATTGAGCAGTTTGCCAGTAATAACAATTTGCAGGTCAACTGGATCTATGTAGACAACAAGTGGGAGTTATTGCCTTCCTTATTATCAGGAAAAGGCGATGTTGTAGTTGCACAGGATCATTCTATTGCTGCAAATACTCAGGACCAGGTTAGTTTTACTTACCCCTGGGCAAATGCGTCATACAAACTTGTTCAACGAGCCGATAACAGCCGAATATCCAAGGCAGAAGATTTGTCTGGAAGACAGGTTGCGGCATATAAAGATTCGGTAGTTTGGCCCATACTGGTTGAACTTGCAGAGACACAAACTGGAATGAGCCTGCAAGAGATACCAAGTACAGTTTCTTATAAAGAAATAATGGAACGCGTTAAAACAGCAGAATATGATTTAGCCGTTGCAGATAGTTTATTTCTGGATACTTATTTACCATTAAATTCAGAGCTTGAAGCAAGTTACGATCTGACGCCGCAGAGGACAATGGCGTGGGCTGTTCGATCCAGTGCGGACAAATTACATAAATCAATTAACCAGTATTTGAATCAGCAATACTTGACCCACGATATCGTCTCTACCTATTTCGATGATTTTTCTGCAATTAAAAATCGCGGCATCCTGCGTTTGATTACAACAACCAATCCGTCACATTATTATCTGCACAAAGGTAAGTTGTACGGTTTTGAATATGAATTATTAAAGCGTTTTGCCAAGAAACATATGCTACGTGTAGATGTTGTTTTAGCGAAATCACAACCAGAGATGTATCAATTATTGAAAGAAGGGAAGGGAGATGTGATTGCAGCATCTTTGCCGAGTA
>JBNLAL010000253.1:0-3130 GCA_050302115.1 Gammaproteobacteria bacterium
GGTGCAATATAACGAACTGCGAACCGCCATGCTTTATAGGCATTACTATCACCCATACCTAATTCATCCATACTGGATTTTCGCGACATCAACCAGGAAGCGAATATTGCAACTAAAAGTCCGCCCAACGGCAACATTATGTTGGCCGTTAAAATATCGAAGATATCAAAGATACCATTCTCTTTAACCTGACCAGCAAAAGAAAAAGTGAATGCCCATTTATTAAATGACAACACGGTTAATATACCTAATGACCAAACAATTAAGCCGGCCAATGCCGTTGCCTTAACCCGTGTCATGTTTTTATTCTCAACCAACCAGGTCACTGCCGGTTCAAGTAAAGAAATGGCTGAAGTCCAGGCAGCAAACATCAATAAAATAAAAAACAAAGAACCAAAAAAAGTTCCAAAGGGCATTTGTCCAAAAGCAATCGGTAAAGTTACAAAAATCAGACCTGGTCCGCCTGCAGGTTCCAGACCATAAGTAAAAACAATCGGGAAGATCGCGATACCCGCAAGTAAAGCAACCGAAGTATCGGCAATTGCTATACTAAAACTGGTATAGGCGATTGAAGACTTATGTGAAAGGTAGGAACCGTAGATCATTATGGCTCCCATACCCAGGCTCAAACTAAAAAAAGCCTGACCCAAAGCAGGTAATAATATATCTGCAAAAAAATCTTTATCCGCCAGTTTGGCCATGTCAGGAATGAACAGGTAACGAATACCCTCCATAAATTTTTCCGTACTCATAGCATAGCCAACCATGACTAATAACAGGATAAATAGTGCTGGCATTAAAAATTTAACCGCCTTTTCCAGACCACTTTTAACGCCTCGCGACACAACGACAATAGTCATCACCATAAATATCGTGTGCCAGGCCAATAACTTTTCCGGATCAGCAATCAGATCAGTAAACATCTTGCCACTTAAACTGGCATCAGCGTCGACAAACATGCCGGTACCGGTTCTAAAGATATAGGCCAGTGTCCATCCGGCAATGACACTGTAATAAGAAAGGATAATAAAACCGGCAATCACACCCATCCAGCCAAGAAAATGCCAATGCGGACTCAAACCCTCTTCTTCGGCCAGCGTATACATAGTATTTATCGGGCTTTGGCGACCTCGACGACCTAATAATATTTCGGCCATCATAATAGGAATGCCAACTGCAACCACACAAATAAGATAAACCAGTACAAAGGCCGCGCCGCCATTTTCACCGGTCAGATAGGGAAACCGCCAGATATTACCAAGCCCCACAGCAGAACCGGTTGCGGCGAGAATAAAAGCCCAACGTGAAGACCACTGCCCATGTATTGAAGATCGTTTTACTGACATGTTTTTAATAAGATTTTTACGTTATTTTCCGCGAATTTAGCCTCAACTACAAGCCAACAGAAAAATCATTTTTTATCTCAAGATATTCATTAATGAGCCGCTATTATTTCAAGGGTATTTGAGTATAAAAACATGGGCGCAGTAGCTAAAAACAAACCACAAAATTCATCATTACCAAGTCAAATCGGCCGTTTTGAACCCGTTGATGTTCTGGGAAAAGGAGCACAAGGTATTGTTTATCTGGCCGAAGACACACAACTGGATAGAAAGGTCGCCATCAAGACACTGGATAAACGTCGACAAGACCCGGCTCAACTAAACCAGGAAGCAAAAAATGTCAGCAAACTAAACCACCCGCATATCATCCCCTTGTACGAAATCGGTTTTCATCAGGAAACACCTTTTCTGGTTTACCAATACTATGAAGGTGAACAACTTAAACAACGTTTACAACGTGAATCAAAATTAAGTCAAATCGATGCAGTCAGGATCGCCAGTCAATTCCTGGACGGTGTGGGTTATGCACATAAAAATAATATTATTCATCGTGACCTGAACCCTTCAAACCTGCTAATTGATATTGAAGGCAATGTCAGGATTATGGATTTTGGTATCTCGGTCATTGCGGGTACTGTCACCGCAAGTAGCGAAATAACCGGGACAGTAAACTATCTCGCTCCAGAGCAATTAACCAATAGTGAATTAAGTGCCGCAGTCGATATCTTTGCAAGTGGTTTGATACTGTATGAAATGTTAACCGGGCATCAGGTATATTCCGCCAATAATTCAATGGCAGTAATGTACAAGATTACAAATGAAACTGTTGCTCCACCCTCAAAACGAAATCCTGAAATCGATAAGGATCTTGATACGATAGTCATGAAGGCCCTGGAAAAAGATCCAGCCAAACGTTATGCAAGTGCAGCAGAAATGCAAGCGGCATTACAAAAGTATTTAAAAGTTGATGACGACGAAACAAAGGAATCATCCGAAAGCAATACATCAAGTGCCGTCGATTTTCTTTTACGACGTATGAAACGTAAACAGGACTTTCCTGCTATTTCTACACATATTACGGAAATTAATCAGAAAACCTCAGGGTCAAACATAAGTTCTGCAAATGAATTATCCAACGTTATTCTTAAAGACTATGCATTAACCACCAAACTCATTCGTATGGTGAACTCTTCATTTTTTGGACAGTTTGGAGGAGAGATCACAACGGTATCCCGTGCAGTTGTAATCCTTGGATATGAGCAGGTTCGAGCAGCTGTACTCAGTATCATCCTGTTTGAACACATGCAAAATAATGAACAGGCATCAGAATTAAAGAATGCTGCCTACACTGCTTTAATGAGCGGCATCATTGCTCGTGAAAAAGCCAAGACAATGAAAAGTATCAATCCCGATGATATTGAAACTGTCTTTGTCACCTCCATGTTCCACATATTAGGTAAATTACTTTGTATCTATTATTTCCCGGAAGAATACGAAGCCATGAAAACCCTGGTGAATAATAAAGGTGCAGATGAAGACCAGGCAATGCGTTCGGTACTCGGTGTCACTTATGAAGAACTGGGGCGTGGAATCGCCAAGGAATGGAAGTTACCTGACATTATAGGTGACAGCATGAAGCGTATTCCGGAAGGAGTCGTTCCAAAAGCAAAAAACAATAAAGAATCGATACGGCAACTGAGCTGTTTTGCCAATGAACTCTGTGCCATTACATCGAACAGTAGCGATGCAAACAAGGCCTATGAAGAGTTGGCCGACCGCTATAAGGA
>JBNLAL010000254.1:0-3085 GCA_050302115.1 Gammaproteobacteria bacterium
GAATAGCCTAAGTAAGGTTATCGTCAATGCTAGTTAATAGTATATCATTAACTAGGCAAGCTACTGGCACATTAGCGTTGGCTAGGTTTAGAATATCTTAAATGTATAGTCATAATTTTTTAAATTAAAAATTCCTTTTTTAAAATTAGTTACATTGGCTTGGTTTTAAAATTTTGTAATTAGTTTTCTATAATTTTTAGTTTGAAGTTAATTGGACATTGTATCTTATTGAAATTATGGATGTTATTTGCATTTAGCATGAATTTTGAACAATCGCCAGTTTATCTATAGAATACTTCAGCTCTGCATTCACGCTGTACATGTTACATGTTGCGAAAAACTACAATAAAAAGTCAGCGTGAGACATGGTAAAGAGGACCATGGATTCACGCGAGAATGCTGATTTTTGGGAGCGGTTTTTTTTAACATCCATTTCAAATGAACTCGTTCGTATTGGGATCTTTTAAAATAGGTTCCTTATGGTTCGTCATGTTCCAGACCGACTCCCGAAGGTTAATAATTGCCGATGATATGTTTTTTATTGGCAGTAATAATATTAAATATAAATCCGAGGGTTAACGAATGAGTTTTACACAATATGAACAAGCTACGCCGCGCCTGCAGCGTAGTGAACTGGCTGTCCCTGGATCAAATCCGGGTATGTTTGAGAAAGCAGCAAAGAGTGATGCCGACTATATCTTTCTTGATTGTGAAGATGCAGTCGTCCCTGATGATAAAGAACAAGCCCGTAAGAATATTATTGAAGGTCTGAATGATATTGACTGGGGCAATAAAACCATGTCTGTGCGTATCAACGGCCTGGATACACATTATATGTATCGTGATGTCGTGGACATCCTGGAACAGGCGGGCAATAACCTGGACACCATCCTGATTCCTAAAGTCGGTACGGCCGAAGACGTTTATGCTGTCGACATGATGGTGACTCAAATTGAAACTGCAATGGGCCTGAAGAAAAAGATTGGCCTGGAATGCTTGATTGAAACCGCACTCGGTGGTGCCAATGTATTTAGTATTGCTCAAGCAAGTAAACGTCTCGAAGCCTTCCATTTTGGTGTCGCTGACTACGCGGCAAGCCTGCGTTCACGTACCACAGTTATCGGTGGTTTAAATCCGGATTATGTCTGTGAAGGCGTTAAAGTCGATCAATGGCATGCTGCACAGGTTCAAATGCTAACGGCATGTCGTGCCTATGGCCTGCGTGCTATTGATGGTCCGTTTGGCGATTTCAGTGATGATGATGCCTTCCGTGAAGCAGCACGCCGTGTTGCCGCTCTGGGTTATGAAGGTAAATGGGCTATCCATCCAAAACAGATTCCTTTAGCAAACGAAGTAATGTCTCCACCTGAAGCCGAAGTGACACGTGCACGTCGTGTACTGGAAGCGCTTGATGAAGCGGCCAAGGCGGGTAAAGGTGCAGCACAACTTGACGGCAAGATGATCGATATTGCATCAGAACGTATGGCGCGTAATGTTATCGCGCAAGCCGATCAAATCGCTGCTAAATAATTAATAAAGAATTATTCAACAAGCATTAGAGTTAGGAGGGTTCAACAGTGGACATCCATGAGTATCAAGCAAAGGAGATTCTCTCCGAGTATGGTGTGCCTGTCGGTGCAGGTGGACTGGCTTACAGTCCTGAACAGGCTGCTTACCGTGCCGCCGAAATCGGTGGTGAAGTATGGGTAGTCAAAGCCCAGATCCATTCCGGCGCACGTGGTAAAGCCGGTGGTATCAAGGTTTGTAAATCAGAAAACGAAGTATCCCAGGCTGCAGAAGAATTACTGGGCAAAAAATTGATCACGCATCAAACCGGTGAACAAGGCAAAGTCTGTCATCGTTTATATATTGAAGCGGGTTGTAATATCGATCGTGAAATCTATCTGGCGTTTGTTCTTGATCGTGCCAAAGAAAGTGTCACCGTTGTAGCTTCGGCTGAAGGTGGTATGGAGATCGAGGAACTGGCTGTCACCAAACCGGAATCAATTATTAAAGTTGCGGTTGAACCGGCTGTTGGTATGCAACCGTTCCAGGCACGTGAAATTGCTTTTGCCTTAGGTCTGGACAAGACACAGGTTAACCAGGCAGTTACTACTATTTTGGGTTGTTATCGTGCCATGCGCGATCTGGATGCGACCATGGTTGAAATCAATCCATTAGTCGTCACCAAAGAAGGCAATATCCTGGCAGTCGATGCCAAGATGGGCTTCGATGACAATGCACTATTCCGTCACCAGAACATCTCCGAGTTACGTGATAAATCACAGGAAGACCCACGTGAAATGCGTGCAGCGGATCGTGGTTTAAGTTACGTCGGTCTGGACGGCAACATCGGTTGTATTATCAACGGTGCGGGTCTGGCCATGGCTACCATGGACATGATCATGCATGCCGGTGGTGAACCAGCAAACTTCCTGGACATCGGTGGTGGTGCTTCTCCGGAACGAACCACAAAGGCATTTAACCTGGTGCTGTCTGACGACAAGGTGGAATGTATCCTGGTCAATATCTTCGCGGGTATTAACCGTTGTGACTGGATCGCAGAGGGTGTGGTACAAGCCGTTAAATCTATTGATCTGAAAGTGCCATTGGTTTGTCGACTGTCAGGTACCAATGTCGAAGCGGGTCGCAAGATCCTGGAAGACAGTGGTCTGCCAATCATTATGGCTGAAACCTTGAAGGATGCAGCAGATAAAGCTGTTGCTGCCTGGAAAGAAGCGACCGGTAAGTAGGAGGAGACAAACATGGCAATTCATTTAACAAAAGAAACTAAAGTTCTGGTTCAGGGCTTTACCGGTCAGATTGGAACCTTCCACTCAACTGACATGATCAAATACGGCACCAACATCGTCGGTGGTGTTACACCGGGTAAAGGTGGAACCAAACATCTTGATAAACCCGTCTTCAACACGATGAAAGATGCGGTTGAAGCAACCGGCGCAGATGCAAGTATCATCGACAAAGATCAAAACACCTTACTTCACCATGCAGTTTCCGATAACAGCCTGGATGTCGCGGCCATTCTCTTGGAAAAAGATATAATAGATCTGGAACATAAACGAAC
>JBNLAL010000255.1:0-3060 GCA_050302115.1 Gammaproteobacteria bacterium
TAGCTAATTAAAATAAAAAGTTCTGAACATCACTATACAAAATGCAACCTATAGTTAAAAATAGGTACACTTTACAGGATTTAAATTGGGTTCAACTATTTTCAGATAGTTAATCATTTATGTGATCATTTAATGCGTTCCAGAATTAATTTTAAACATTCAATACATCGAGAACGGAATAAGGCCCTTGGTGTACCCGAGCTGATCGCGATTGCACTTGGTGGCATGATTGGTGGTGGAATCTTTAGCATCCTGGGCATTTCTGTTTCAATGATTGGTGTCTATACTCCTGTTGCAATTGCCCTGGGCGGTATGATTGCATTTCTTGCTGCTTATTCCTATGTCAAATTAGGTGTTTATTACAAAGACGAGGGAGCGACTTATTCGTTTTATAAAAAGACATTCCCGGAATCTCCTTTTGCTGCATCGTTGATCGGTTGGTGGGTTATTTTTGGTTATATTAGTACCGTGGCACTATATGCCTATACTTTTGCTGCTTATGCCATTAGCGCATTTGAATTTGCTGATACCGAATGGGTTCGAAAACTTGTTGCCGGCATGGTTATTCTCGTCTTTACCCTGATAAATATATGGAGTGTTAAGGGTATGGGAAAGGTTGAAGATCTTATGGTCTACACCAAGTTGGTAATACTGGTCGTTATATCGTTTGTGCTTATTAACAACAGTCAGACAACTATTCCAATATTATTACAAAATAGTCAGAATACAGATGTGTTAACAATCATGATTGTTGCTTCGGTTACATTTGTTGCGTATGAAGGTTTTCAACTGGTGATTAATGCCGTGAATGAAATGGAGGAGCCTGAAAAAAATATTCCAAAAGCTATCTATGCTGCATTATTTTTAGTAACGCTTATTTATGTCGTTATTTCTTTAGGTGCTATATTAACAATACCTTTTGAGGATATAACACAAAATAAGGAGTATGCGCTTGCTGCTGGCACGGGCAATATACTGGGCCACTGGGGGATAGATCTTGTTATTATAGGGGCATTATTGGCAACCAGCAGTGCTATTAGTGGTACTGTATTTGGCGCATCAAGACAGATGGCCGTTATTGCTACAGATGGTTATTTTCCCGCGATACTTGCCAAACGAATTAACCATATACCTGTATATTCCATTACCTGTATGTCCGTGTTGGCATTTATTCTTGTACTTTCCGGTACTCTTGAACATATTCTTGAATTTGGCAGTATCACTTTTTTATTGGTGTCTGCCTTAATGGCCTATGCAAATTATAGAATCCGTAATTTAACCCAATCATCATTATTGCTGACGTTGCTTGCAGTTATGGGTCTTGTAACAGGAACAGGTCTGATTTTTTATTATGAATTTAGCACAGATCCTTATCAATTATATTTTGTTGCAGGCGTTTATTTTTTGTTGACAATAAGCTCATGGTCATATTCGAGACGTAAGTTACATCGTTCATACAACATAACTGAACAAGGCGAGTCCTATTAATTTATGGCCATATACCTCTACTGATCGTAACATCTGCGATACGCCTGATTGCCACGACCAGTGCTGCCGTTCTTAGATCGATACCATCATCAGTTTCACCACTGTTAATAAGGTTTTTTTGACATGCGATGACATTTTCGATTGCTTTTTGCATTGTCCTTCTCAATTTTTCATTAACTTCTTCATAGGACCACTGTTCATTTTCCAGGTTTTGTTTCCATTCATAATAACTAACGGTAACACCACCACCGTTAGCGAGGATATCAGGAATAACAGGGATTTCTTTAGCTAACAGTATATTGTCTGCTGCTGGTGTGACTGGTCCATTTGCTGCTTCAACGATCAGGCGTGCCTTGATTTGTTCAACATTATCCTTATGTATCTGGTTACCAATGGCAGCCGGGATAAGAATATCGCATTCAAGCGTTAACAGGTCCTCGTTTGATAAGCTGGTTGTATCTTTTAATCCAACAACGGTTCCATTTTCCTGTTTATGTTTGTCGACAGCTGTTAAATCCAGCCCGTCTTTATTATAGATACCACCCTTAGTATCACTTATTGCGATAATCGTTGCACCGGCTTCACGGAATAAATGAGCACCGATTGCCCCAACATTACCATAACCCTGAATAATAATTCTTGCACCATCCAGTTTATTAAGGTTGGGTAATGGTGAAATATGCAGGTAATGTTCTGTTGCATTTAATACTCCCCTGGCAGTAGCTTCATGTCTGCCGTAAGAGCCACCTAAACTAATCGGTTTTCCCGTTACAACGGCCCGGTTATTTTTCCCTGGATGCATGACATCATAAGTATCATAGATCCACGACATCGTTTGTTCGTCGGTATACATATCAGGTGCCGGTATATCGACATAGGGGCCAATGTTATCACCCAGTTCGGAAATAAACCGGCGGGTTATATGTCTTAAATCAACAAGCGTTAGTTCTTTTGGATCGCATATAACACCTCCTTTCGCACCACCAAACGGTAAATTCATTAACGCACACTTCCATGTCATTAGAAATGCGAGTCCAGTTACTTCATTTAATGTTAAATCAGGATGGTAGCGAATGCCGCCTTTACCTGGTCCGAGCGAATTATTATGTAGAACACGAAAACCATGAAAGGTTCGTATTGAACCATCCTCAACTTCAATAGGAAAATTCACACAGATAGAGCGTCTAGGGCAACATAAAAAATCAATTAAACCCTGTTTCAGACTTTTTAAATGAACCCGTGCACGATCAAATTGTTGAATTCGAATATTTGCCGGGTCGAGATCTTCATTCTGTGTGTGATTGATCTCATCAGTCATACCATTGTCTCGCCTATAACTTGCCCCGTTTAAAATTAACCATAATGTAAATTTTTATAGAAATCTATCACTAACGTTTCTTTACATGTTTCATTAATCGTTTTCTTTTATTGGCCTGTCTTGGAGTGAGTTTATTTTTTCTACCTTTATAGGGATTATCACCTTGTTTGTAGATAATTTGCACAGGTGTGCCAATTAATTTTAAATGTTTATGAAAATATTTGGACAGATATTTTGTATAACTGTCAGGCACG
>JBNLAL010000256.1:0-3057 GCA_050302115.1 Gammaproteobacteria bacterium
AGGGTTTTGTGAAAATTCTTTTTTGAAGTAGGCCTGGCAGGTTTCTGTCGCAATCTTTAAGGCTTGATCGGATTGGTTTTGGCTCATGCCATTGACCACGTCAGCCTTGAGTTGTGATACCAGTGAAACAGCATGTCGAAGGCAAGCCTTGTTAATTTGTTTATCGATATCTGCCGCTTGTGCAGCGAAAGAAAATAGGCTGAATGTAAAAATAAAAAAAAGTAATTTCATCATCATCTCAATACTTATTGTTTAAATATGGCTATGCACAGGCTCGCCCACGCAAGAATAAACAGAATTCCACCAATGGGCGTGATCATGCCTAACCAGCGCATATCCAGGATACTTAATAGATAAAGACTGCCACTAAAGAGAATAATACCAGTAAACATCATCCAGCCGGAGGCTTTTAGCCAGATATTTACCGATAAATTCATCGCAATGATGCCGATCAGGATCAGGCCCAGGGCATGATAAAAGTGGTATTCATTTCCGGTCTGATAGATCTTTAGTAACGTTTCGCCCAATCGCGCTTTTAATGCATGGGCACCAAAAGCACCGAACATCACAGCGAACATTGCATTAAGCGAACCCAGTAGAAGAAAAATTTTGGCAGTCGGGTTCATTGTTCTTACAGTTTTACAAAACGCAGGGTCATACGGTCACTTTCACCGATAGCAGTGTATTTTTCTTTATCCACGTCTTTCAGACGATAGGTCGGTGGCAGCGTCCATACACCTTCAGGATAGTCCTTGGTGTCTTTGGGATTGGCATTGATTTCCGTTTTATCGACCAGTTCAAAGCCCATACTTTCGGCAAGTTTGATCAAATAGGATTCAGGCACATAACCTTTTTGTGCTGATTCCTTGGCGTCACTGCCTTTGTTGGCGCGGTGTTGAACAACGCCCAGTGTGCCGCCTTTTTTCAGGACGCGATAGAAAGCACGGTAAGCCTCTTCAACGCCGCCATAACGTATCCAGTTGTGTGTGTTCCTGAAGGTGACGACCATATCTAATGAATTATCTGGCACTGTCTTGAGATATTGTCCCTCCTTAAACAGGACCACATCTACTTTGCCATAGACGTCAGTATTGTCAGCGAACATTTTTACCATGTCTTTGTGTAGCCCGGCCAGGTATTCGTTTGGGTGGTTTTCACCAAAACTGGCGACGGTAAGACGACCTTCTTCGGCAAGATAGGGCGCGAGTATTTCAGTGTACCAGCCACGGCCGGGTAATATTTCCAGTACCTTCATGTTGGGTTTCATACCAAAGAAGCTTAACGTTTCAACGGGGTGTCGGTATTGATCGCGTGCTTTGTTTTTTGCGCTACGATGTTCTGAGGCTACTGCCTTTTCAAGTAATGGTTTGGAATCTTGTTCAGCAGCCTGAATGTTAAACGTGATAAAAAAAACAATTAAGAGTGTACTAATGTGTTTCATCCTGGATTTCCTTGTTAAGTTTAAGCGTTAATTCTTTTCCACCAAATTCATGTACTGAATTGCAGACACGTATCATCACTTCATAATTGGCAAGTGGAGAAGTGTAATGCGTATTCGAATTTGATATAAAGTAGTTCTTTTTTTAGTCTCTCACTATGGACAAAAGCGAACAAGCACGAGTTCCGGCAAAATTGTTATTAAATCCGATCCATTTACTCTCTTTGGGGTTTGGTAGCGGACTATCGCCGAAAATGCCGGGGACACTGGGCACACTGGTTGGTGTTGCTATTTTCTGGCTTATGCCTGTTATGGAATGGCAATATTATCTCGGTCTGATCGTTGTGAGTTTTCTTCTGGGTGTTTTTCTATGTGGCTATACGGCCAAAACGCTTCAAGTACATGATCATTCCGGTATTGTCTGGGACGAGATTGTAGGTTATTTCATCACGATGTTTATGGTACCCAAATCGTGGCTTTGGATTTTACTGGGTTTTATCCTGTTTCGATTTTTCGATATCTTGAAGCCCTGGCCGATATCGTTGGCGGATAAGCATGTCACAGGCGGGCTGGGTATTATGCTGGATGACGTCATTGCGGGTATATTTTCAGTGATAATTATTCAAATAACGCTATATTTGTTATAAAGTTAGCCAAATCTTCTAAAATTAAATTTAGATTGATCAAAATCAGGCCCAAAATGAAAAAACGAACAACAATAATTGGTTTCTGTTTATTGTTACTTGTTCCTGTTCTTGCACAGGCGGATATCTATAAATATGTGGATAAACATGGGCGCGTTATTCTTACCGATAAACCGGTTCACAGTGGCTATAAGCGATTAGTTAAAACCTGGAAAGGTTGGCAAGAAGCCAGGGAATTACCCAAGGGGTTCGATTGGGTTAAGAACCAGAAAAAATACGACCCGACCATTCGCAGTATTGCCAAAATGTACCAGTTACCACCCACATTATTACATGCTGTGATCACTGCTGAGTCTTCCTATAACCCGAATGCTGTATCAAAGGCCGGGGCAGTGGGTTTGATGCAATTAATGCCGGAGACTGCAAAACGTTATGGTGTGAGTAACCGTCGCGATCCAAAATCTAATATCTTTGGTGGAACGCGGTACCTGCGTGATTTATTGAAAATGTTTAACAACAACCTTGTTCTGGCTATCGCCGCCTATAATGCAGGTGAGAACGCGGTGAAAAAACATGGCTACAAGATCCCTCCTTATAAAGAAACACAAAACTACGTTAACAAAGTCATCAAATACTACAAAAAATACCGTAACTCGATGAGTTAACTAAAAAAGGAAAAGTAAAAGGCATGGAGCACTTCAAACCACAAGTTTCTGCTAACGACCCAAAGCAGACTTTTTAGATGAACAAGGAAGTAAAAAATACAATAATTGTGATACCGATTTTATTAATTGCGTATTATCTTTTGTTTTTTATACAAATAGGGTGGTACGAATTATTTATAATAGAAAAGACTTTCAAGGTTTTTTGGAATGTAATGATGAGGACGTCAATACTTCAGCTACAATCATTCTTTCCATTGAGATACTTGGCCCTATCACACGATCACGAGCACAACAATTAAATCATCAGGTA
>JBNLAL010000257.1:0-3053 GCA_050302115.1 Gammaproteobacteria bacterium
TATCACCGGAGATATATGACAACTTATCATCTTTAAAGTGAATTGTAATATGTCTTTGTTCTCTTACCTTCCCACCTTTCTGATAACTATATATATATTCCCAACGGTCAGTATGGAAAGGATCGATCAGGACTGGCGTTCCCATGATGAACTTTACCTGTTCTTTTAACATACCGGGTTCCAGTTTATTCAGCATATCTTGATCAACAACATTACCTTGCTGAATATCAATTTTATAAAGCAGGGGCGGGTTGATACTCCCATCAAATCCGCGCGAACAAGCACACAATAAAATCAGGGAAATGCTTAAAATAACAACGTTTTTCATATAATAATTACTAAAAGATATGGACAAATCAGTACAAATTTCAGAATTGCAGCATAACTGTTACGCTCCATTTCCTCAACGACATTTATTTTCAATTTGAGTATACTTGCGCACCTGATACTTCTAATTTTCAATGTAACTGCCATGTTGCAGGGAGGTCCCCTTGGAAGCCATTGATTTAAAAAAAGCCGGCCTGAAAGCGACCCTGCCAAGGATCCGCATTTTACAGATTCTCGAAGAGTCGAACGAACCGCATATGAGTGCGGAGGATGTCTACAAGACATTACTGGAAGCTGGAGAGGAAGTAGGTCTTGCGACCGTGTATAGGGTATTAACCCAGTTTGAAGCTGCAGGTCTGGTAATTCGGCATAATTTTGATTCGGGTCATTCTGTTTTTGAGATTGATCGAGGTGTGCATCATGATCATATGGTCTGTACACAAACAGGTGAAGTTATTGAATTTCAGAACGAAGACATTGAGCGTCTGCAAAAAGAAATCGCTAACCAGCATGGTTTCGATCTGGTTGAGCATAGTCTGGTTCTTTACGTAAAACCTAAAAAATAGTACTCATCCGGATTATAATTTTTTTATTAATTAGATACTGGCCAACATTGTTGCAGCATTTGCTCTACTTTCATCGGTAATCGTCATACCAGCCAGCATACGAGCAATTTCGTCAATACGCTCTTCCTTACTCAGTTCATGTACTCGCGTGAATGTGTCATTATTTTTTGTTTCTTTCATAACCCTTAAATGATGATGTCCACAAGAAGCAACCT
The DNA here is from genome assembly GCA_050302115.1 of Gammaproteobacteria bacterium. Classification (GTDB taxonomy): domain Bacteria; phylum Pseudomonadota; class Gammaproteobacteria; order Eutrophobiales; family Eutrophobiaceae; genus JBNLAL01. The sequence goes on from JBNLAL010000257.1 coordinate 1,109, forward strand.
GGGCTAGATGGGTTACACAAAAAATCTGATGGTGTTCCGCCAGGCTGTAAAGTAATTTGCCCACAATTTCAGCAATTCCTCCACTGATCCCTGTATCGACTTCGTCAAAGATTAAAGTAGCCACGCCACTATCTTTTGAACCTATGATTTGTATTGCCAAACTAAGTCGTGATAACTCACCACCTGATGCAACCTTGGTAATAGGCCTTAAGGGTTGACCAGGATTGGTGGACACCATAAAGGTTATCTTATCCATTCCATATGGATGGGGTTTGTCATCTTCGATGTTCTCAATATCAATTTTGAATTGGCCACCCATACCCAGTTCGTGCATCTTTTCTGAAATTGCACTGTCGATCTTTTCAGCAGCAGTGATACGTTTCTTTCTAAGTTGCTCAGCCTGTTTAAAATATTTTTTATAAAGCGTTTCCTTCTTCTTTTGCAATAAGTCGTGTTGTTCCTGCCCACCTTCAAGCTGGTTTAATTGTGTTATTAATAGTTCCAGGTGTTCAGGCAATGTTTCCGGTTTGATCTTGTGTTTACGGGACAGTTCATGCAATTTATTCAGACGATTTTCCAATTGTGTTATTTGTTCCGGATCGGTTTCAAAACGATCCAGATAATTTCTTAACTCTGAACTGGCTTCTTCGACCTGGATAAAGGCTTCATCAAGTAGTTTACTGATATTTTCCAACGCAGGATCAATACTGGTCAGTTCTGAAATATTACGTTGATGACGTGCCAACCTGCTATCAATTGAGTCTTCAGATTCTGAAATTTCATCCAATGCTTTTTGACAGGCATCAACGAGTCGTTGTGAATGTGATACACGCTTATGCTCTTCAGTTAACTCTGTGTATTCTGATTCACCAATATTGAGCTGAGCGAGTTCATCGATTTGATAACGCAGCAATGTTAATCGTGCCTCAAAATCTTCACCGCCTGATTCAAAACTTGTGAGCTGTTGTTCGATCTGTTTTAACTCGTGATAAATATCGGTAACAGACGTCAGTAGATCGTTATATTCACCAAACTGATCCAGTAATTCACGTTGTATATTGGCTCGTGATAAAGATTGATGAGCGTGTTGGCCGTGAATATCAACCAAACATTCGCCAATATCGCGTAGAGATTGAACAGGAACCGGGGTGTTGTTTAAATAAGCTTTGGAGCGTCCATCGCGGCTGACAATTCGACGGATAAACAATTCATCATCGACCTCAATATCCATTTCCTGCAGTCGTTCAATAACATCTTGATTATGGACGATTGAAAAAACAGCAGTGATATCTGTCTTGTTATTTTCACCTCTTATTACACTCGTATCAGCACGGTCACCCAATATTAAACCGACTGCATCAAGCAAAATTGACTTACCGGCACCGGTTTCACCGGTAAGCACCGTCATTCCCGGTTTGAATTCCAGGTCCAGAGAATCAATGACGGCAAGGTCATTAATGACCAGCTGCTGTAACAAGCTTACTTACTCCAATGTAGTTTTTCACGGAGAATATGAAATTGATTGTGTTCAGGTGGATGTATCAAACGTATCTTTTTATCTTTTTTCTTCACACGGACACGATCTCCCGGGGCAAGTTGAAGTCTAATTTCTCCATCAAGCGTTAATCGGGCTTGATCCACTTCTCTTGTGCCCACAACGATCTCGATACAACTGTTTCCATCAATAACGATTGGTCGGTTTGTTAAAGTGTGTGGACATATGGGAACCAATAATAAAGCATCGAGCGATGGATGTACGACCGGACCGCCTCCCGAAAGCGCATAAGCCGTTGAACCTGTGGGGGAAGAAACGATCATGCCATCTGAACGGTGCGTATGAACAAAGGATCCGTTGATATAGGTTTCAAGTTCAACCAGACGTGCGACATTCCATTTCTGAATAATGACATCATTCAAGGCGTAGTCTTCACAGATACAAGCACCG
>JBNLAL010000258.1:0-3051 GCA_050302115.1 Gammaproteobacteria bacterium
GAAAAACCAACACATTACCGTCACGTTCCAGGCGAACATCATCAAAAAAACCGGTTTTAAATAATGCCCTGACGGCTTCAGAAGAACGTGAATCATCGAAAGTATCGCCTACTTGCATAGGTAGATAATTAAATACCGTTCCAGGCGTAATTCTTTCCAGTCCTTCTACCCGAATATCCTCGATCACAAATTCCTGGGCAGCTTGCAGTTGACCTGCAAATAGCAAAGAGAATGTTAATATATAAAGTAATTTATTAAATTTAGAATGCATGCGATTGTTTTTATTTATTTTTATATTTTTATCCTAATAACCGGCTAATATCATTATAAAATGCAATACTCATTAAACATAACAACAAAAATAATCCAATCTGCTGTCCCCATATTTGAGTTGCTTCTGACACCGGTTTCCTTATCACAAACTCTATAAGGTAATACATTAAGTGTCCGCCATCCAGTAGCGGAACGGGCAGGAGGTTCAATACTCCAAGACTAACACTGACAATCGCCATAAAGCTCAAAAATGCAATTAGTCCGATTCCGGCAGATTCTCCCGCATACTGTGCAATACTTATAGGGCCACTTAAATTCTTTACAGATGCTTCACCAATCAACATTTTACCAAGTACACGTAGGGTAAGCACTGACATTTCCCATGTCTTTTCTATTGATTTTTGAAACGCTTTGCTAAAAGTGTATGTTTCTTCTGCAAAATAGGAATCAAATATACCGTCAGGATGAAAAGCTGCCGCACCAATTCGACCAATAACTTCACCTTCAACTTCTTTAACAGCAGGTGTTAGATCGACATTGAACAATTCATTATTTCGTAATATTTCAACCTTCAATTTTTTTTCAGGACTATTCCTGATTATTTCAACCCATTGTGTCCACGAATCGATTGAAACACCGTCTACTGCAACAATCTCGTCATATTGAGTTAGTCCGCTTGCTTCTGCTGCACCACCAGGAATTATTTCACCAATAACAGCGGGTAATTTCAGTTCAATTATTTCTAAACCTATCGTTTCTAATAATTTACCTTCAGCCATTTCATCTATTGAAATACCTGATAAGTCCAGTTTGGTTTGTATTACTGAGTTATTTGCATTTTTTACTTCTAAATTTATCTGGTCAGCATTGACAGTATGATTAACAAACTTATCAATTACTGTTGCCCAGGTTGGAGTCTTATCGTTATTGACCGAAATGACCTCATCCCCTTGATGTAATCCTGCTCTTGATGCAACCGAATCAGGCGTCACCTCTCCGATAATCGGCTTTAATCCCGTAACACCCGTCATAAAAATTAGCCAATAGGCTATCACGGCAAATATGAAATTGAAGACGGGACCTGCAGCAACTATAAGAAACCGTTGCCAAAGTGGTTTGTAATTGAACGAGCGGGGCTTTTCCTCTTCCTTGACCTCTACTTCCCTTTCATCGAGCATTTTGACATAACCACCTAAAGGCAGTGATGCAATAACAAACTCAGTCCTGTCAGGACCGAATACTTTTTTATAGAGCGGTTTACCAAAACCAATTGAAAAACGGAGTATCTTTACATCACACCGTCTGGCAACCCAGAAATGACCAAACTCATGGAAGGTAATAAGTACACCCAGTGCAACAATAAAAGCGAGGGCTGATTGCAGAATATCGATCATGCAGCTATATCCTTAATAGTTGTCAAAGCAAATTCACGCGCTAATCTGTCATCACTCAGGATGACATCAAGCGTATCTGCCTCATTTCGACTCACATTTTCAAGGACAGTTTCGATCACTCTTGCAATATCCGTAAAACGAATCCGGTTTTGCAAAAACTCGCTGACAGCCACTTCATTGGCCGCATTCAAAATCGTGCTACATGTTCCTCCCTGCAGCATTGCTTCACGTGCGAGCCGTAAACAGGGAAAACGTTCTTCATCCGGTTTGTGAAAATCCAGATGCGCAATATCAAACAGATCCATGCGTTCAACCCCGGCATCAATACGTTCCGGCCATGCCAATCCATAGGCAATAGGTGTTCGCATATCCGGATTACCTAACTGGGCCAACACGGAACCGTCATTATATTCAACCAGGGAATGGATCACACTTTGGGGATGAATAACAACTTGTATCAAATCAGTTGACGTATGAAATAACCAACACGCCTCGATCACTTCCAAACCTTTGTTCATCATCGTTGCAGAATCGACTGAAATCTTTCTGCCCATAACCCAGTTAGGGTGGGCGCAGGCCTGATTTGGAGTCATACTTGCCAATTGTTCCATGGGTGTGGTTCTAAAGGGACCACCGGAAGCCGTTAATAATATTTTTCTTACACCAACCTCTTCCAGACCTTTGGCAAAATTCACCGGCATACATTGAAAAATGGCATTGTGTTCACTATCAATCGGTAGCAATTCCGCATTATTTTCATATACCGTGTCCATAAATAACTTACCGGACATCACCAGGGCTTCCTTATTAGCCAATAACACCCGCTTTCCTGCTTTTGCCGCGGCCAAGGTCGGTAATAAACCTGCTGCTCCGACAATGGCTGCCATCACGTAATCAACACCATCCAGACAGGCGACTTTCGTCAACCCTTCAACACCTGATAGTACAGTTACTTCTGGAGCAGCGTTCTTTAATTCTTTTTCCAATTCAAAAGCTGCATTTTCATCTACCATCACAGCAAATTCCGGCTGATGTTGAATACACTGCTTTTTGAAATCTTTTATATTTGAATTGGCCGTTAGTGCCTTAACATGATACTTGTCCTGATGACGTGATATGACATCCAGCGTATTAACACCAATGCTACCTGTTGAACCAAGCACGGTAATCTGCTTCATTTGTATATACCTGTTAAAATGAGCCCCATAGTAAAAACAGGGGCCGCTGCCGTCAGGCTGTCTATTCTGTCCAATACACCACCATGTCCTGGTAACAAATTCCCGCTATCCTTAATATTTACTTTACGTTTTACCATGCTCTCCGTTAAGTCTCCTATTACAGACATTAATACTACAACGATTGATATTCCAATAAACGGAATTTT
>JBNLAL010000259.1:0-3042 GCA_050302115.1 Gammaproteobacteria bacterium
GTTATTCACATTTGATACCTGTAATTGAATTATTTCAGCCTGGGTCGAACCTATATTGGCAAACCGTGCTGCTAATCTATCAGCCAGTTCATCTATCCCCTCTTCTAAAACCAAACCGGCAATATTACCCCGATTCGACCATGTCAAAGTGTCACCGTCGATATAGACCGTCCAGTTAACCTCCCATAAGTCAGGCATTAACTGTGCTAGCTTACCCGTCAAGATGACATCTGCATCGTATCTCGAGGACGCTTCTTTTATGGGTTCTTTAAAACTCCCCCAAACGTCACTTACTCTAACTTGTGATGTGTCCTCAAGGTCAAGTAAGGGAAATAGTAATGAGATTCCCCTTGCATTAGCACGTTTATCCAAATACCCCAGATATTCAGGACTTTCTTCGTAGCTAACAATTTGCCTGCCTTCTGTGCCTTCATGTGCCAGCCATACAACAATTGCCGGTCGTTCATTACTCCACACTGTAATGCCATAGTTACGTAACGCATCATCCAACGCAGTTTGATCAAATTTTACCTGCAGCTCCATTAACAAAGATGATGGATCAATTTCGTTTGCTACCTGTCTATATCGGAACTGTTGAACAAATCCCTGTGGGCCATCTAATAAAGGCCCAACATTTGGATTTCGTTGAATGTTTCTATCGCCGGTTAACTTAATTAAGACCTGAATCAAGGCCTGTTTGATGGCATTGCTACGTTTAGCAGACGATTCACTTGCAACGGGGACTGTCGTTTGATACAGACCTGATACCCTGATGGCATAAGCAGGTTGTGACACAAGGCCAAAGAGCAGAACAGTTAATAAAATGGGTTTTATCTTCATGTCGAGCAAGCTATGCAAGTCCCGCCGTTAAGTCAAGGATTGCGAGAAATGAGTTACACCGATACCATACGCCGATGAATGATTCCAAAAACAAAAGTCTAAGCTACGAAGATGCCGGTGTCAGTATTGAGCACGGTAATGAACTTGTAAACCGTATAAAAAAAACCACTTCCAGTACATTCAGATCGGGGGTTATGGGCAATCTTGGTGGCTTTGGAGCCCTTTTTGACATCGGTTCTCTTAATTACAAACAACCTGTGCTTGTATCCGGTACAGATGGGGTAGGAACCAAAATAAAACTGGCTATTGATACAAACCGACACGACAGTATCGGCATCGATCTGGTTGCTATGTGCGTCAATGATTTAATTGTACAGGGAGCCGAGCCGTTGTTCTTTCTGGATTATTTTGCCTGTTCGAAGCTCGATGTTGATGTGGCTGAATCTGTCATTAACGGGATTGCTGAAGGATGTTCTCTGGCGGGATGTAGTCTCATTGGAGGAGAAACGGCGGAGATGCCAGGTATGTATCAGCCAGGTGATTATGATCTGGCAGGTTTTTGTGTAGGCGCAGTAGAAAAAAATGAAATCATTACTGGCGAAACTATTGAGGCAGGTGATGCACTAATTGCTCTTGCTTCCAGTGGTTGTCATTCAAACGGTTATTCTCTAATCAGAAAGATCATTGAAGGAACCGGACAGGATTTAAATGAAAAACTGGATGACAAGACCTTTGCAGACCATCTACTGAAACCCACACGCATTTATGTAAAGCAGGTTTTGGATTTAATCAAAAAAGTTCCGGTCAAAGGTATTGCACATATTACAGGAGGAGGACTGTTAGAAAACATTCCGCGCGTTATACCTGATAATGTATCTGTACAAATCAACAAAGACAGCTGGACATTACCGGTGATATTTCAATGGTTACAACAACAGGGAAATATTGAAGCTAATGAGATGTACAAAACCTTTAACTGTGGTGTGGGCATGGTGATATGTGTTGCACAGCCTGATAAACAGGAAGCCCTGGATTTTTTTGGCCAAACAGGAGATGCATGTTGGGAAATAGGCTATATCACTGAAAAAAACACGGATGCAGTTATAGTAAGTTAACCAATAACCATTTATTAATGTTTGTCTTTCTAAGAGTGCAAGATTAGTAAATTAAAATATTATTTCTAAATAATAATCTATGCCCTAGTTATTTGAGAGCTTACTTTGAATTTTTGTAAAAAAACCACGCAATATATTATATTCCGCTTCATTTAATTCTGTTCTATTAAATATTCGGCGAATCCTATGCATCAATTTACGTGGATTATCCAAGTCATAATAGCCAACATCTGACATACACTTCTCTATATGAGTATAGAACTGTTCCATTTTATCCTGTGAAACACGTTTTTCTTTATCGGGTTCTTTATCGAAGTCAGTTTCCATTCCGCTATTTAACCTCAGTTCATAACAAATAATTTGAACAGCAGAGGCAAGATTCAGTGAACTGTATTCAGGGTTAGACGGGATTGTTATTAATTTATTACAGCATTCAATTTCCTCATTACTTAAACCAGAACTTTCTCTTCCGAATAAAATGGCAACAGATCGAGGATTAATTTTTGAGACATAACTGGAAAAATCTCGCGGCGTTACCGTAGGCCAGGGAATACTTCGTGTTCGGGCTGTTGTACCCACAACATAATCGCAGTCTGAAATCGCTTTCTGTAAATCGTCTACTACCTGTGCGTTTGCTAATATATCATCCGCTCCCGTTGCCCTGGCAGTGGCTTCCGCTGAAGGGAAAATTTTGGGCCTGACCAGATACAGATTATTCTGCCCCATTGTTTTCATTGCACGTGCAGCTGCACCAATATTACCTGGATGGGTCGTGCCAATTAAAACTATTCTTATTTCTTTATTTGGAGAATTCATTATTTAATTACTTCACTCGAATTTTCACACAACGTAGAATACGCCTTCGATTAATTCAGGAAACCATAACTCATGCATCCCATGCTCAATATTGCCATTCGTGCCGCCAGAGCGGCTGGCGATTCTATTGTACGTGAAATGGATCGTATCGGTGATATATCTGTTGAAATAAAAGGTAAAAATGATTTCGTTACCGAAGTAGATAACCGTGCCGAACGCATCATTATTGATACCATAAAAAATTCCTACCCGGAGCATGCTTTCCTGGGGG
>JBNLAL010000260.1:0-3037 GCA_050302115.1 Gammaproteobacteria bacterium
AGGCTCGTTCTTCCGGAGCAAGTTCCAGTAATGAAGATCCTTGATAAATAACTTCACCTTTGGTGACTTCATAACCCTCTCTGCCGGCAAGAACATTTGCTAAAGTACTTTTGCCTGAACCGTTGGGCCCCATGATGGCGTGAACTTCACCGGCATTAATATTCAGGTTAATACCTTTTAAAATTTCCTTGCCGTCAACTTCTGCATGTAGATCTTTTATCTGTAACATTGTTTATACCTGTGTTGTATTCGTTTAACCCACTGCACCTTCGAGTGTGACACCTAACAGTTTTTGTGCCTCAACCGCAAACTCCATGGGCAATTCCTTAAAGACTTCTTTACAAAAACCGTTCACGATCATGTTAACCGCGTCTTCTTCCTTGATGCCACGTTGCATGCAATAGAACAATTGATCATCACCAATCTTTGAAGTCGTGGCTTCATGCTCAACAGTTGCCGTTGAATTTTTTGCTTCAATATAAGGAAAGGTATGGGCACCACATTTATCACCCATTAATAATGAATCACATTGGGTATAGTTTCTGGCGTTATCCGCATTCTTGCTAACCTTGACCAGCCCGCGGTAAGACTGTTGTGCGTAGCGGGCAGAGATACCTTTGGAAATTATTGTGCTCTTGGTGTTTTTACCAATATGGACCATCTTGGTTCCTGTATCGGCCTGTTGATGGTTATTAGTAACTGCAACGGAATAAAATTCACCAACAGAGTTATCACCTTTTAGTAAACAGCTTGGATATTTCCAGGTAATAGCTGAACCTGTTTCGACCTGGGTCCAGGAAATCTTTGAGTTATTGCCACGGCAATCACCACGTTTGGTGACAAAGTTATAAATACCACCTTTGCCGTTTTCATCACCGGGATACCAGTTTTGTACAGTTGAATATTTTATTTCCGCGTTTTCCAATGCGACTAATTCAACTACTGCAGCATGTAACTGATTTTCATCACGCATCGGTGCCGTACAACCTTCAAGGTAACTGACATGACTACCTTCTTCGGCAACAATCAATGTCCGTTCAAATTGTCCTGTGTTAGAAGCATTAATTCGAAAGTATGTTGAGAGTTCCATAGGGCAGCGAACGCCTTTAGGGATAAAACAAAATGAACCATCAGTGAATACAGCAGAATTTAATGCAGCGAAAAAGTTATCTGCAGCAGGCACAACAGAACCCAGATATTTTTTTACCAGTTCCGGGTAATCCTGAACCGCTTCTGAAAAAGAACAGAAGATAACACCGGCATCTTTCAGCTTGCCTTTGAATGTAGTTGCAACAGAAACACTGTCAAAGACCGCATCGACAGCAACACCCGCCAGCATTTTTTGTTCCTGTAATGGGATACCCAGTTTTTCATAGGTCTCTAATAATTTCGGGTCGACTTCATCCAGACTTTTAGGACCATCATCTTTTGACTTGGGTGCGGAATAATAGGAGATAGACTGATAATCGATATGTTCAATATTTAAATGTGCCCAGGTCGGGTCCTCCATAGTTAACCAATGACGATATGCTTTTAGACGCCATTCCAGTAACCATTCCGGTTCGTTTTTCTTTTTTGAAATTAACCTGATGACGTCTTCATTCAAACCTGGCGGAACCGTATCGGCATCGATATCGGTAGTGAAGCCATGTTCGTATTCCTTTCTTACAAGTGCTTCCATATTTTCTGATTTAGCTGACATGTGTATTCCCGTTTAAGAATTTGTTTCTTCTTTAAGACTGAAGCTTTCACCACAACCACAACTGTCCTGCACATTGGGATTGTGGAATTTAAAGCCTGAATTTAATCCTTCGCGCACAAAGTCGAGCTCAGTTCCTGCGAGATAAGATAAACTTTTTTCATCGACAATGACTTTTACGCCATTAGACTCAATGGTTTTATCCCCTTTATTGATAGTAGTCGCCGTATTAATCACGTATTGATAACCGGAACAACCGGTGGTTTTTACACCCAGTCGTAGTCCAATTCCGTTCTCGTTTTTTTCAAGAATTTTTTTGACGTGATTGGCGGCACTTTCTGTCAGGCTAATTGTGTGTTCAGTAGTCATAAACGTCACGATTGTAATTGCATCATAATGTTGTCTTGTCTGGCGGCGACTTGTTTAACATTATTTCGTTTAATCAAATCACCCAGGGTAATACCGTTTAGGAATCCTGAGATATGAAGATTCAGTTCCATCCACAGGTCATGCGTTAAACAACGCAGGTCACCCTGACAGTTTTGTTTTCCATGACACCGTGTTACATCGATAGGTTCATCAACGGAATAAATTACCTTGGCAATAGTAATTTCTTCCGGTGGGAATGCGAGACGATAACCTCCTCCCGGTCCGCGTGCACTTTCAACCAGTCCTCGACGTTTTAATTTACTGAATAATTGCTCGAGATAAGTCAGGGATATATCCTGACGTTGTGCAATATCAGCCAGATTGACCGAGCCTTCTGCATCATGCATGGCAAGATCAAGCATTGCTGTTACGGCATATCGGCCTTTGGTTGTCATCTTCATATCTTTAATTCTCTAGTTTTTCACCCCTTAGGGTCGGCAAGGTTCACATAACCCAGCAATTCAGTCAAGTATAAATCAGACAAAATTAGTCGGAAATAGTTTTTGTAGGATAGTTTGTGGTAGGAAAGAGGGAAGCTGTTTTTATAAGTATATGAATATACTTAGTTTTATGTTGCAAAATGCAGAATTATTTTGACCAGAGTAAAAAGCGAAATCAAAAGGCAAAATACGAGAAAAAAGCCCAGAATGATATAGACCTTGATGCCGTGTTTCTCAATGTATTTTTCATCCCGGTCCATGTTTTTCTGGGATTGAACGCCAAAAAAAGACGCCAACAGGCTGAATATGATTTGAAATATATTCGGATCTTTATGTGTTGTTTCGTCGTTCATGACTTTTTATCTTTTTTTAATTGCTGGAGTTCGTCTTCAACCTTGTGCATATGATCCAGGATCGAATCCAGGGCGTTCTGGATCGGATCGGGCATGTCTTTGCTTTCAGCGTAGGC
>JBNLAL010000261.1:0-3002 GCA_050302115.1 Gammaproteobacteria bacterium
CATATGCACATCCGGTAAAAAATCCTCCGGGATCAAAGCTGGAACATGCAGATCGATTTCGGCACCATGTTCCAATGGGCGATCTAACTCAGGCTGTTTTCCTTCCTTCATAGCATGCACCGCCCTGTCCAGTAATTCCATATATAAACCAAAACCAATTTCCTGGATATGACCACTCTGTCCTTCACCTAAAATCTCCCCTGCACCACGAATTTCCAAATCATGGGTTGCCAGGGTAAATCCAATTCCCAATTCTTCGAGTGCTTCTATTGCCTCCAATCGCTTTACTGCATCGGCAGTCATACTTTTACGGGGAGGAACAATTAAATAAGCATAAGCACGATGATGGGAACGTCCGACCCGACCACGCAACTGATAGAGTTGTGCCAGACCAAATTTATCTGCCCTATCGATGACAATCGTATTTGCCGTCGGCACGTCAATACCAGTTTCAATGATCGTGGTACATACCAACACATTGAAACGTCGATGATAAAAATCAAGCATGATCGATTCGAGTTGCTTTTCCGGCATCTGTCCATGAGCAAAATTAACACGTGCCTCCGGTAATAATTTTGTTAACTCTTCTGCCGTTTTATTAATCGTTTTTACATCATTGTGTAAAAAGAAAACCTGGCCACCACGTTTTATTTCACGCAACATAGCTTCCTTTAGCAGTGAGTTGTTTCGTTCACGGACAAATGTTTTTACTGCCAGTCGTCGTGACGGTGGAGTCGCGATAATGGAAAGTTCTCGCAAATCAGACAATGCCATATTTAATGTTCGTGGGATAGGCGTAGCCGTTAATGTTAAAACGTCGATTTCGGAGCGTAGTGATTTAAACTTTTCTTTTTGTCGAACACCAAAACGGTGTTCTTCATCAATAATCACCAGTCCAAGATTTTTAAAACTGATATCACTTTGTAATAATTTATGAGTACCAATAACAATATCTGCTTTTCCATCTGCCATAGCGCTCAATGCAACATCCTGTTCTTTTTTTGTTCGAAACCGTGATAACAATTCAATACGTACCGGCCAATCGGCAAAGCGATCAATAAAATTCTGATAATGTTGTTGTGCTAATAAGGTCGTCGGCACTAATAGGGCAACCTGTTTACCATTTTGTACTGCAATAAAGGCAGCGCGCATGGCAACCTCGGTCTTGCCGAAACCGGCATCACCACATACCAGTCTATCCATTGGTTTATCATCACGCATATCTTCAATCATCGCGTGTATTGCATCCTGCTGTCCTGGTGTTTCTTCAAAAGGAAAGTTTTGGATAAAGGCATTATAGGCATCATGATCAAAATCATAGGATTGACCCTGACGTGCGGCACGACGTGCATGTAGTTCCAGTAATTCGGCGGCAACGTCATAAACCTTCTCAGCAGCCTTACGTTTTGCCTTTTGCCATTGACCACTGCCTAACTTATGTAAAGGTGCATGTTCGGGGTCGACACCGGTATAACGTGATATTAAATCCAATGCAGCGACAGGCACATAAAGTTTGTCACCATCAGCATATTCCAGATGTATAAACTCGCCCGGGATTCCGCCAGCCTCGATGGTGATTAAACCACTATAACGACCCACGCCATGATCTTCATGTACCACAGGGGCACCAACCCTTAACTCCGTCAGGTTTCGTACAACGGCTTCTGAATCCTGTTGCTTGCGTTTTCTTAAGCGACGTTGTTGAACGCGTTCCCCGAACAATTGTGATTCCGTAATTACAGCAATTTTCGGGTTATGGATAATTAAGCCGTTTTCAATCGGCATTATTGCAATACCGAATTTAATATTACTGTTTAAAAATGTTGTCCAATTTTCAACTTTTTCCGGTGCGCCATACAGTTTAAATAATTCAAGAATAGTTTCACGACGCCCCTGTGTTTCTGCAGCAATCAGAACACGTCCGGTAAACTGTTCCAGAAAATGCTTGACCAGTTTTAACGGCTCTTTACTACGTGCATCAATGGCAAGGCTGGGGGGCATTTCCGAAGTATATTCAACCGCCTTATAATCACTTTCTAAATCTAGGTTAGCAATATTAATCTGCCGAAATTGTTTTAACTCTGTAAACAGATCATTGCTATTTAAAAAAACTTCACGTGGGGGAAGAATAGGACGCTCAACATCATAACGTTCCTGTTCATAACGGGATTCAATATCCTCCCAGAAGGACTCTGCGGCTTCCCTGACTCCTTCATCCAGCACCATTACAGTATCATCTAAAACATAATCAAACAGGGAACTGGTCTCGTTATAAAATAAAGATAAATAGTATTCGATACCTGCGGGAGCAATGGATTGACTCACATCCCGATAGATTGGACATTGACTCGGGTTTCCTTCAAAACGAGCTCGCCAATTTGCACGAAAACGTGCAATACCTTCATCAACAAGAGCAACTTCACGCGCAGGCAGAACACGAATTGACTCAACCTTGTCATTTGAACGTTGTGTTTCTATGTCAAAGGTACGAATACTGTCAATTTCATCATCGAATAAATCAATGCGATATGGTTCTGCCGCACCCATGGGAAAGATATCCAGTAATGACCCACGAACGGATATTTCGCCATGCTCACTCACTTGTTCTACAAAGCGATACCCCTGTTGGTTTAATTTTTTCCTGAATTCCTGCAATTCAATTGTTTGGCCCACGTCTAGTACCAAGCTGTTAGACAATAAATAATCTCTTGGTAATAGACGGTGCATGATTGTCGTAACCGGTACTACTAAAATACCTTGCTTGAGTTCAGGCAAATTAAACAGAGTATGTAAACGTTCTGAAATAATATCCTGGTAGGGAGAAAATAAATCGTAAGGCAAGGTCTCCCAATCAGGGAAAGTCATTACAGGTGTTGAATTAATATCCTCAACATAAACTTTTATTTCATTAATCAGATTAACTGCACTAAGTGTATCAGCCGTTATAAAGACAATAGGCCTTTTTTGCTGGGAAACCAGATTGGCAATAGCCAGAGATTTGG
>JBNLAL010000262.1:0-3001 GCA_050302115.1 Gammaproteobacteria bacterium
TATGACAACGAAAACATAGACCGGTATTGTCGCTACCCGTGTTGCTATCCCAGGGACCTTTAAGAATAAAGTTATTGGCAGATCCATGGGGGCCCCATGGATTATTTCCAGATGGAACAACAGTGCCTGTAGCTGTATCGGATCCATGACAGTCAGTACAATACATCTCCTGGTTACCAATATTGGCACTATCCCAGGGTGATATAAACATCTGGGCATTGGATGCCATATTTCGCTGTGTACTCGTTCTATCTGTTTGTTCTATTACAGGATGCCAGGACCGATGGTTGCAATTTTGATTACCGCCTGTTGTTGCACCATCGTTTTCACAGGTTGCAACGTTCTCTCCCTTATCTCCGGTCGGTGCCTGAAATTCCATGGCCTGGTTGGTATATTCAGTCAGGTTATTTGCCCCCACTGTTGTCCCGACAGAGTCACCCGGGATCGGTCGTCCGCCGGATGGATATTGACCATCATCACTGTATCCATAATCAGAATGGCATTTAAGGCAAACCTGATATTCACGGGTGACATAAGTCATAACATCACCGGTACTTCCGGCAGGTGCGCCAATCCCACCATCACCATTTTTGACCTGATAACTCAAGGGCAGGTCAAGAAAAAGACTGCCACCATATACGGGTTCAACACCCCATGAACCACGCAATACGCCTGATGCAATATTCGTGTGTCCGCTTACATGATCATGAGTCCCTTCTGTAGTATCGCCACTGTTGCCACTAAATAGTCTGTCTTTTATAACTCGATGCGGGTTATGACAATCCGTACATTCAACGTGACGGTTAGTTGTGTCTGTAAAACCCAGGTTAACTCTTGATTCGCTAAAGTCAGCATCGGTAATATCGTGTACTTCTGTGATAGCCGGTTGATCTGTTGTAGTTATCGGCATATGTTTGTTATTCAATGTTGTGAAGTCTGTTTTGATGTCCGGTACATCATTGCTGGCATTAGTGATGATTGGACTACTACTGTGACATTGATAACAGGTTTCTTCGATCGCTGAATTACCACCACTTTTCGGATCACTGGCACTATCTGTTCCTTCTCTTAACAGGCGTCTTGAACCATGTACGGTATGGGTATCATGACAGTTAAGACAAGCAACTTGCCAAACGGGCAAACCAGCAGGAATTTCCCTTAAATTTGGAGCAGTTGAAATATAGCTTTCATCAGCGGCAATGGTATCTGCATGCGCAGAGGTTGACCAACCATCCTTGTCATGACACGCAAGGCAGACTATATCATTCAACTCTGAAAAACTTCCCGGTGCAACGGGTCCTTGTTGAAAGCGGTTAAGTCGAAGAAATTTTATGCTGGTTGTAGCGACAGGGTCATACAAGTGAGGATCATGGCAGGTTGCACACTGGATTTGTCCTTCTCCCCCGGCACCGGTAGGTTCTAAAGGAACAAGTGGTTTAACGCCGGGACTACGCAAATCAATATGCGCACCGGCACCGACGGCAGGGGTATATAATTCCGTGTCTGCCAAAGCGACATCGCTGTTGTACGTTAGTGAAATAGGGTGGTCATTGGTGAGATCTGTGCCAAGATTTCGAGTAAAACCTGTGAGAGCACCGGAACCGTCGGGCATGGTGCTTGAAGTCATAGGGAAATTATAATTCGTTTGTCCGGCAAACACGTTTACAGTGCCTAAAGCTAATGTTCCATCATGACATGATAAACAGAGTTTTGAACTTCCGGCTGGAGAATCCAGTGAACCTCCCATAATCGTTTCTGCATCCAGGGATGATGATGTATATGGAGTATAGGTATCGTTTACTGTTCTATTCCATAAGGGTGCTCCGGGGAAAGTCGTTGCTCCATGAGGGGTATGACAAAACACACAGACTTCTGTTTCGGCTTCTGTTGTTTTTACGTTACCTGTCCCGGTAGATGAAAGATTATGGGGTGTTTGACTGACATTAGACTCCTTATCTGACTGGGCAGCTTCTAACAAATAGGAATTCATTAATAAAATAGCAGGAATAAAAATCAAGCAGGTTTTTATTATTGTTTTAAACATCATTATTCACCCAGATACTGCATGATGATTACACGACCATTTAACATGTCAGCAGTGTAAATACGATCTTGATTGTCACTCCATATTCCTGCTGGAAGAAAAAAATTACCTATCTCAATACCTGTCCCTCCTATAGGCAAAAGAAAATCACCGGCTTCATTGAATATCAAAACGTGATCATAATAAGATTCAACAACGTAAATATTTCCTTCACTATCCAGTGTGACGCCTTTGGGGCGCGTAAAATTACCAATATATAAACCACGTTGTCCAATACTGTTAATAGGTTTGCCGTCTTTGCTTAAAATCTGAATGCGGGCATTCAATGTGTCACTGATATATAACTTTTCGTCATGAATGATTAAATAAGTGGGGGCATTGAACTGGCCCAGGTTGTTACCATGTTCACCTATCGTATTGATTAAGACACCATCTTTATTGAATACCTTGATATTGTGTTCGCCAGTATCAGCAACATAAATATTTCCAGTTGTATTATCAATATCTATTCCTGTTGGTCTTGATAGAATGTTGGCACCTATGCTACCTAAAGGATTGCCGGAACTATCAAGTTTCACAACGCGTCCGAGTTCAGAATCGGCAACCAGAATTTCATTTGTTTCATTGATTGTAATGCCAATGGGTGAGATAAAGTGGCTATTTTTATCTGCATTATTCCAGACAATTAGTTTCCCCTCATTTTTGTCAAAAACAAAAATAGACTGATTACCAACATCAGTGACATAAATACGACCATCAGGTCCGACAATACCGTTTTGTGGTCTATTAAGCTGGACGGGACGTTTATTAATCTCGGTTAAACCAACTATCCATTTTAAAATTTTCTCTCCGGTACCGGGTTTAATTCTGTCATCAGTAGTAAAATTTTGTTCTCCCTGTAGTTGTCCGGCATATCTGTAACGAGGTACTTCAGGAGGGGAAGGCCAGACCTTGAAT
>JBNLAL010000263.1:0-2944 GCA_050302115.1 Gammaproteobacteria bacterium
ATCTTCGTCAAGATATTGTTTTGCATAATCCAGATAGATTTTTTCATGCATAAACACATCAAACAGATCTGCATCGATATGATTATCCACTTTCATTTGTCCAAGAATTTTTAAAGACTGTGATAATGGCATGGCTTTTTTATAGGGTCTGTCACTGGCTGTGAGTGCTTCAAAAACATCGGCAATTGCAACCATTCTTGCCTGTATGGACATTTGTTCCTTTGTCAGCTTGTTTGGATAACCGGTACCGTCTACTTTCTCATGATGACCACCTGCATATTCAGGTACATGTGTTAAATGTTTTGGATAAGGTAACGACTCCAGCATTTTAATCGTTACCGAGACATGATTATTTATAATCTCTCTTTCCCTGACTGAAAGCGTACCGCGACCTATCTCCAGGTTTTGCACTTCTTCTTCACTTAACAAGTTAACTTTCTCACCTTCGGGATTTACCCAGGTATGCTTGGCAACTTCCTCTATTCGTGCAAGATCACTTTTATCTAGTGACTCACCGCCAATATTATATTTACGTATTTCTTCACGTTCCTGTTCCAGTTTTTTTAATTTATTCTGCAAGGCCGAATCAGACAGTAATTCCTGATCAATATCACCACTGCCATTAGAACTTTTCACTCTTAATTTCAATGCCTCTATCATTGCATCGCGTTTTAACACTTCAAAACGTACATCGACAAGATTGATACGATCAAAAATCGTTTCGAGTTTGGTGCCTTTATCAACCACATATTCCGGTGTCGTTATCTTGCCGCAATCATGTAACCAGGCAGCCACTTCCAGTTCATACTTTTCGTCGTCCGTCATACTAAATTCTTTCAAGGGACCTTTATTAATCTTGTTTGCCGCATCGGCCAACATATTGGTCAAGACAGGAACACGACGACAGTGTCCCGCGGTATAAGGTGATTTTTCATCAATAGCATCTGCGATTAATTGAATAAATGAATCAAACAGATCTTTCTGGGCCTGTATGAGTGTTTTATTAGTTATGGCGACAGCCGCCTGCGAAGCTAACGATTCAACCAATTGCTGGTCCAGTGCTGAAAACGGAATAACAGTATCATCATCTTTTTCCATTGCATTGATCAGTTGCAATACACCAATAATCTCATTTTCATGATCCCGCATAGGTACGGTTAAAAATGAGATGGATCGATAACCTGTTTTATGATCGAAACTACGTGTACCGGAAAAATCAAATTCTTCGCTGGCATAGGCATCAGGAATATTGACCGTGTCTCCACTTATTGCCGCCCAGGCAGCAACCATATATTTATTCGGGTTCCCTTCCTCATCATAAAGGCTAATAGGATAAAAACTGATCTCTTCCCCACTGGTACCGCCTTTGTGGATATCCAGGGAACGGTTGTGCAAAATTTCAAATTTCAGCCGCTCATCATCGGTACGTGAATAGAGTGTTCCACCATCAGCATTGGTAATTTCCATTGCCTTGGTGAGGATGAGTTCCAGAAGACGATCATGATCTTTTTCTGCCGAGAGGGCGATACCGATCTCGTTCAGTTCACGTAACAGTCTCGCAATGTTTTCCTGAGATTGATCCATGATTTCCCTGATGATTAATTTATTTCATTGTAGGTGAAGCATACATAAGAGTGAAATAAAAAATGGGACAACAAGTTGTCCCATTTTTAATTGTAAAAAAGTGTAACTGTTAATCTGCCAATGTCATGATCAAAGTATTCAGTTTATTGACAAAGTTGGCTGGATCGGTCAATTGCCCACCCTCACTTAACAGGGCCTGATCAAATAATATATGGGACCAATCTGCAAAACGATCTTCATCTGATTCGCTGTCGATCTTTTTTACGATCGGATGGTCCGGATTAATTTCGAGAATCGGTTTCGAACCTGGAATGGCTTGACCTGATGCTTTAAGGATTTGTTCCAGATGACGACCCATATCGTTTTCATCACTGACCAGACAGGCCGGTGAAGTCGTTAAGCGAGACGTTGCACGAACATCTTTCACTTTTTCTTCCAGTACCTTTTTGATACGTTCAGCCAGTTTACTGTAATCCTTGTTTTTCTTTTCGTCTTCTTTCTTTTCCTCTTCGTCCTGAATATCACCCAGGTCAAGTTGTCCCTTGTTTACAGACTGTAGTGGTTTACCGTCAAATTCGGTTAAATGAGTAGTGACCCATTCATCGATCGGGTCGGTTAACAACAGTACTTCAATTCCCTTCTTGCGAAATATCTCCAGATGGGGGCTGTTCTTGGCTGTTGCATAGGAATCGGCAGTAACATAATAGATTGCTTTCTGAGCTTCCTGCATTCGGGACACGTAATCTTGTAATGATACGTTTTGCTCTTCCGTATCTTCATGAGTACTGGCAAAACGAAACAGACCGGACAGGTCGTCCTTGTAATCCGGTGCATCAATCACTCCCTCTTTTAATACCTTGCCAAATATCTTCCAGAACTCGGCATATTTTTCCTGATCCTTTTCAGCTATATCTTTCAACAGACCAAGAATTCTTTTGGTGCAACCGGAACGAATCGAATCAATAACCTTGTTATGTTGCAGGATTTCACGGGATACGTTCAAAGGCAGATCGTCTGAATCAACAACTCCTCGAACGAAACGTAACCAGGATGGAATCAGTTGTTCCGCATCATCCATAATAAACACTCGTCTCACGTAAAGTTTTACACCATGACGTTGATCCCGATCCCAAAGATCAAATGGTGCCCGTGAAGGTATATATAAGAGTGAAGTGTATTCAAGTTTGCCTTCGACCTTGGTATGTACATGCGCCATCGGGTCTTCAAAATCATGTCCGACATGTTTGTAAAATTCGTTGTATTCCTCTTCTGAGATATCTTTTTTATTTAATGTCCACAGGGCTGTCGCCTTGTTGACCGTTTCTTCCCCTTTCTCATCTTCACCTTGCTTATCCATGAC
>JBNLAL010000264.1:0-2928 GCA_050302115.1 Gammaproteobacteria bacterium
CAGTGATGGGAATATTGTTAGTGGCCTGCATCATACTATTAATAAGTATCATAGTCGCAATATTCTGGCTCGGCCGATACATCAATCCTGTTGTCGCTCTGACTGATGCTGTGAAAAAAATCGCACTGACAAAGCCCATGCAGGAGGACCCTGATATTGATCATCAAGATACCCTTGAAAGACTTCGTCCAATTGATATTTGGGCACCGGATGAGGTCGGTGATCTTTCCCGGGCATTCAACGTAATGATCACCGAACTCCGTAAATCTTTCGAAACACTGGAACAACGCGTCCAACAACGTACGCAGGAACTGACCCAGGCCAGGGACGCTGCTGAATCTGCAAACAAGGTTAAGAGTACTTTTCTCGCGAACATGAGCCACGAATTACGTACACCCCTGAATGCCATACTGGGTTTTTCCGAGTTATTGACCCGCGATACACAGCTCACCACAAAACAAATTGATATATTAAATACAATCAATCGCAGCGGTCGTCATCTACTTGGATTAATTAATGATGTACTTGATATGTCCAAGATAGAAGCCGGACATATTAAACTTGAAACTGAACCACTTGACCTTGAAGGCCTCGTAAACGGAGTAACAGAGATGATGCGAAACCGTGCCGAAGACAAGGGGTTGCAATTAATCCTGGATCAGAGTTCAGAATTCCCCCGCTATATTAAGGCTGATCCCGCAAAATTACGGCAGATCATCATCAACCTGCTGAGTAATGCCATCAAATTTACCGAAGAAGGTGGCATTAGTCTCCGGCTGGGGGCACATAATGGCCATCCTACATATATTGTCTTGCGCATCGAGGTCGAAGATACCGGTATTGGTATTAATGAAGAAGACCTGGAACGAATCTTTCAACCCTTTGAACAAGTAGATAACCCTGCCATGCAAAAAGGTACTGGTCTGGGTCTTGCCCTTACCAAGCAATTCATCGAAATGATGGGCGGATCTATCGGTGTAGAGAGTACGCCAGGGAAAGGTTCTTTATTCTATGCCGAAATCCCGGTTGAGCGAACTAATGAAGACGAACTTATTGCTTTCGAACCACCACTCGGTCGTGTACTTGGACTTGCAGAAGGTCAGCCAGAATGGCGTATCCTCATAGCTGAGGACCAGGAGGATAACCGACTGTTATTAAATACTTTACTGACAAATGCCGGTTTCAGAACCTACATGGTCAGTAATGGTCTTGAAGCCATAGAAGCTTTTCAGGATTGGCAACCCCACCTTATCTGTATGGATAGACGCATGCCCTTACTAAATGGACTCCGCGCGACCCGGCGGATACGTAAATTACCCGGCGGTGATGAGGTCAAGATCATTTCAATTACCGCCAGTGTCTTCAAGGAGCAAAAAAACGAGGTCATGGAAGCAGGATCGGATGACTTTATTCGCAAGCCTTACCGGCCTGATGAAATTTTCGAATGTATTGCAAAACACCTGGATGTCGAATATGTCTATGATGAGACAGGTGAAAGACAACAACAGGTTATGGAAAAAATCAGTCTTGAGGAATTAGAAAGTTTGCCTGATAAATGGCTGGATGATTTTTTAAATGCTGCTCGTCTTGGTGATACACAAGAAATGTCGTCACTCACCGATATTCTGAATAAAGAAAATTCAAAGATAAAGAATAAACTGAAACGGTATATTGATGATTTTAAAATTCAACTGTTGATTAAGCTTCTGGAAGAAAAAATAGAAAAATAAATTAATCCAAACTTTTACATATTATTGTGGTGAAAAACTAAACTTATAATTTACTATCAAAATTTGAAAGCTTCACTTCATACACTGGATTCTGATCAATGTTAGTGATGCATATGCATTGAATGATCTTCCGTAGTTTGTTTCTGTGTATGCTCCATATTTGAAGCATTATCATTCTGCGTTTGATGTTGATGACCGGACATTAACTTCATTGATAATGGTAAAGTCACAGCAATAAGAATTAATACTATTGCAGTCAACCACCTTAACTGTTTATGTTGACGAAACCGATTGAGATAATCTACAAAATACCCTGCCGAAACCATTGCCGGTAACGTGCCCAAGCCAAAGACAAACATGGTTAACATACCATTTAATGCCGAACCCGTTGTAAGACTATAAAGTAAGGCTGAATAAACCATGCCACAGGGTAACCATCCCCATATCATGCCAAACAAAAAGGCTTTTCCGGAATTATCGATAGGCAACAAGCCCTTCCCTAATGGCTGGATATGTTTCCACAACCTTGCACCTATACTTTCCAGACGCTGTGAGAAAGGAAAGACACCAAGGATACTTAAAGCAATGCCGATTAAAATAAGAGAAGCAATAATTTGTAATACAAGATAAACGTGATTTTTAGACACAGCCTCGGCAAGAGCAAAACCAAATATGCCCATAATCAAGCCGGCAATGGAATAGCTGGTGATGCGGCCAGAGTTAAAGGCAAAACTGCTTCTTAATATTTTTTTCTTTTCACCTTTATTGCTATCAGAAGTTGCCAACATTAAAGTTGAAATAAAACCACCGCACATACCGATACAATGCAATGAACTGAATAGACCAAGATTGAACGCGACAATTAGATACACCCACATGCTTTAATTTAACCATTGCATGCAGTGATAAACAAACAAAAAATAAATTTTATTCAGGAGGATTATTTATACCATTACAAATGGTGTGAAGTGTTGATAAATCTTCAATACATATTGCCTTACGATTGATTGATACAAGACCATTACGCTGAAACTTACTAAAAATACGACTCACTGTTTCTATCGTTAACCCCAGATAATTACCAATCTCCTGACGAGACATGGGCAAATTATACTCTTTGGCAGAATAACCCAGTTTTTTAAACCGCTCGGAAAGACTCACCAGAAAAGTCGCAATACGTTCTTCGGCAGTACGTTTA
>JBNLAL010000265.1:0-2915 GCA_050302115.1 Gammaproteobacteria bacterium
TGTCTGCCATAATACCGAGTCGATTAGTGGCAAGATGATTGAAGAGCTTTACGAGGCGCCGGTAAGAATGATTGATCACCATCACCATTAATATTATGGAATTTTTTACCGCACTTCTGGAATACACTTTTTTGCAAAACGCTGTAATTGCCTGCATTTTGGCTAGTATCGGTTGCGGTATTATTGGAAGCTTTGTTGTAGTCAAGAGGATAAGTTTTTTAACGGGTGGAATTGCACACTCGGTCCTGGCAGGTATGGGTATCGCTTATTTTCTTAATGCTTCCCCGATCTTGGGAGCAATCATTGCAGCTTTGGTTGCCGGGTTATTGATAGGCTGGATCAATCTTCGCCAAAAACAACATGAAGATGTGTTGATCGCTGCATTTTGGTCAGCAGGTATGGCAATAGGCATTCTATTCCTGTCAAGAACACCGGGATATAATATCGATTTAATGAGTTATCTGTTTGGTAATATCTTGCTCATTTCACAGCATGATCTGGTTTTAATGTTTTCACTTGACATAATCGTACTGGCTGTGACTTACATTTTTTATAAACAGTTTCTGGTGAGTGTGTTTGATGAAGAGTTCGCACGTCTGCGTGGCATAAACACAGATTTCTTTTACATACTTTTATTATGTTTGATTTCCATTTCTATCGTGCTGTTGATTCAACTTGTTGGTGTAATCATGGTTATTGCCTTGTTGACTTTACCGGCTGCGATTGCCAATCAATATGTTAGTTCTTTATACAAAATGTTCGGTTTATCTGCATTGATTTGTATCGTATTAAGTCTATCAGGACTGGCTATTTCTTATCAGCCGGATTTGCCGACAGGTTCTGTTATTGTTTTGCTAACCTGTATCGTCTACTTTTTATCGATATTTACTAATCAAAGAAAAAATGGTTAAACAAGAAGAATAAAACAATCAAAATCTGCTTTTAAACTACAGATTAAAGCAGTTCCTATTTATCTTTTCTCTTGCGGGAAGCTTCGGCAAACAGCTTAATTAATTCGGTTGTTTCATCCCATGCCAGACAGGCATCCGTAATGCTTTGACCATAAACCAGTTCCTGCCCAGGTTTTACATCCTGACGACCACCAACCAGGTGGCTTTCAATCATGACACCAATAATACGTTTGTCGCCATTTTTAACTTGATCTGCTACAGCATTACCAACTTCAATCTGGGCTTCGTGTTGTTTACGGCTGTTCGCATGACTTAAATCAACCATAATATTGGCAGGAAGATCTGCTGCTTCGAGTTCAGCTGCTACTTTATTAATACTATCTGCATCATAATTGGGCTCTTTTCCACCTCGCAGGATAATATGGCAATCAGGGTTACCTTTGGTTGAAAAGATAGCGGCATGACCTTCTTTGGTCATGGAAAGAAAATTATGTGGTCGAATAGCAGCACCGATTGCATCAACTGCAATCTTTGTTGTACCCAGGGTGCCATTCTTAAAACCCACCGGGCAAGATAAACCTGATGCAAGCTCCCTATGTACCTGGCTTTCTGTCGTTCTGGCGCCAATGGCTCCCCATGCAATCAAGTCAGTAACATATTGTGGCGTAATTAAATCCAGATATTCAGTACCGGCAGCTATACCCATCTCGTTTAGATCAAGAAGTAGTTGACGGGCCATACGTAAGCCCTTATTGATCTGGAAACTATCATCCAGGAAAGGATCATTGATTAAACCTTTCCAACCAACGGTTGTCCTTGGTTTTTCAAAATAGACACGCATGATAATGAGTAAATCATCAGCGTATTTTTCAACCAGGGGTTTTAATCTTGTTGCATATTCTTTAGCAGCATCGATGTCATGAATTGAACAGGGACCAGTTATTACAATAAGGCGATCATCATTACCGCTTAATATTTCATGAATGGCATTTCTTGCCATAGCTGTGTTTTTTGCAGCAGCTTGCGATAATGGTATTTCTTCACAAATTATAAGAGGTGAAGTAACAGCTTTAATAGATTCGATCCTGAGATCGTCAGTTTTATATTCCATGATGAGTGTTTGAGTTGTAACTAAAATTAATTATATGTTTAACCTGGTGGCCAGCTAAAATTGCGACCCGCAAGAATATGGATATGCAGATGAAAAACAGTCTGTCCCACGGCTTCACCATTATTAACGATAAGACGAAAGGCATCACCATAGCCTTCCTGTTTCGCTATTTCTCCGGCTTTCAATAATAAATGCCCCAGTAATTCCTGATCTTCTACTTCTGCATCAGCTATTTTAACGATTGGCCTTTTCGGCACGATCAGAATATGTACAGGTGCTTGTGGATTAATATCGCGGAATGCAAGGCAAAGATCGTCTTCATAAACGATATCCGCCGGAATTTCCCGGTTAATTATCTTGGTAAATAACGTATCAGACACAATAAGTGTTTCCAAAATTGTTTAAGAATAATTCAGGCAGCGATTATAGCGCCTTGTTGGCAGGAATAAACAGGTGATGCTGTGCTTTTTTGCTTTTTCTAGCGTAAAGTGAATGCCGCAGTTTTAGCAGGATTCAGGGTGTACGGGTTATATAAAACCTGATGAATCATCTTTTCCTGCTGGAATAGTTCATCATCTAGCGAATCATTATATATGGGTTTTGCCTTGAACTCATAAACCGTAGGAACCGTACCATAATGAGCAAGACGAATATCGAATCTTTCTATTAATTCCTGCTCATGGATATTGGCTTTGGCCTGATTTACAGCAAATAAAATATTATCCGAGACAAGTTGAGGTTCATCCAAATGTACAATATGTCCACTCTCACGTGCGATATAGTGATACGACTGATTACTTAAGTTTTCAATATCGTTCTGTAGCCAGGTCCATTGTTGTTCACGTCGGTCACCCATATGATTTAGTGGCCAGACTCTTTTGCCACGGGTAATA
>JBNLAL010000266.1:0-2903 GCA_050302115.1 Gammaproteobacteria bacterium
ACGATCCGTTTCAAATTCAGTTTTATGTTCTTCAACTTTTTCGGAACGACTGGTAAACAATTTATTCAGTCGGTTAATATCACTGTCATCAATACGGCTGCTTTCATAACGCCCTCCTCCAACAGCAGCAAGTTGTTTGAGCACAGACTTATCCAGTTTTGGGATCACGATCGCACCATGTCTATCTTCCAGAAAATTTCCGCCGTTGATCCGGACCGGCGCACCCTCTTTTGTCCCTACTCCAAGAATGGAAACACGGTAACCTTGTTTATGTGCTTGTTTAATATTTTCTTCGTAACGCTGTTCGATTTCATCGGTAACAAATAAAATATCTCCCTGACTGACGCCGCCCTGTTTTAACAATTCAACCGCTTGTGATAACGCAAGAGCTGTATTGCTTCCGGGTGAAGGCATGATCTCAGGCGATAATGCCGATAGTTGCGACTTTATCGTTTTAACATCATCTGTTAATGGTGTTACCGTGAAGGCATCTCCGGCATAGACCAATAAAGCAGTCTGTCCTTCCTTTCTTAAATCAAGTAAATCTGAAATCTCAAAACGCGCATGCTCCAAACGAGATGGATTAATATCATCCGCCAACATGGAAAGCGATAAATCCAGCGCTATGACCAATGCAGATTCCTTTTTGTAAACAGGCTGTGGTAAACGTTGCCAGGTCGGGCCGGCCAGTGCTGCGATCATAATGAACCCCGCTAAACCCGTTAACACAACACTGGTATATTGTTTACCTCCGGTTTTGCCCTGTAGTACATAAGGTAACAGTTCCGGATCACAAACACTTTCCCATTGCTTATTAACCAGATGTCGCTTTGCCAACCACCATAAAAAAATGAATAACGGAATGAAAGCAAAAAACCATTCAGGACGGAGGAAATGAAATTCACCCGGGTTCATTTTCTCACTCCGTAGAGATGACGCATTATCAAAACAACAGCAAACAGCAACAAGGCGAGACTTAAAGGCCAATAAAATAATGCCGTTTGTGGACGAAAACGTTGAACATCTTTTTCTATGGGTTCAAGCTCATCCAGCAAGGCATAGATTTTTTCCAGTTCTTCCGTATCCCTGGCACGAAAATATTTTCCGCCTGTTTTATCCGCTATTGCCTTTAATGTTTTTTCATCCAGTTCTGCTGAAGGGTTAACACGACGACTACCAAATATCGACCGCACGATCATCTCGTCAGCACCGATACCAATCGTATATATCTTTAAACCTTCACGGGCTGCCAGATCGGCGGCCGCTTTGGGTTCTACTGCACCTGCCGTATTGGCACCATCAGTTAATAAAATGAGTACCCGACTTTGTTCATCCTGTTCACGTAATCGTTTTACAGCAAGACCTATGGCATCACCAATAGCTGTAGATTGCCCGGCCAAACCAATGGCCGACTCATTTAATAAGCTTTTGACTGTTATTCGATCAAACGTCAGTGGGGTTTGTAGATAGGCCTGTTCACCAAAAAGGATTAAGCCCAAACGATCACCTATACGCCTTTCAATAAATTGTCCCGCTACCCACTTGGTTGCTGTCAGTCGATCGACGCGTTGATCTTTAATCAAAAAGTCCTGTTCTTTCATACTGCCGGACAAGTCCACTGCCAGCATTAAATCACGTCCACTAACCGGTATTTCAATAAAATCACCTAACCATTGTGGACGCATTGCAGACGCAACTAGTAATAACCAGGCGATGACTGCCAACCACAACAAACGTTTTGTGATTTCAACGTGATGTTCTGCACCTATATTCATACTGAACTCATGTATGAATGGAACACGTAAGGCGGCTTGATCGGTACTTTCAACAGCTTGTGTTAGATAACGGACAATAAAAGGCAACGGTAATAAAAATGCTGCCCAGGGCCATTCAAAATGAATCATTTTGTACGCCCCTTTTTCTGTTTTGCAACGGTATCTATCCAGCTTTCAACCAGTGCAATCAGTTTCCCGCTATCATAATCGACATTATCTTTATAAGGGGCTTCAATTAAGACACGTCCTGTACCCTGACTAAACAGGTTTTTATCAATCTGTTCATCCAAAAAAGCCAACCAGGCTTCACTGGTTAAAGAAGCCGTATCATGACGGGAAAAAACACTGATACTGATCCGTCTTAATAATTCGGAAAGCTCGCGTGCAAGCATTTTTTTATCCTGATGATGATTAAAATCGGTTTTAACCCGATCCATTTCCTTTTGTGCAAGAAAGATAGCGGAATAACGTTGTGCTTTTCTTTTCTTGATAAAAAAGATCGACAGAGAAATAACAATAATGATGAATAACAATAATAACCACCAGCCCGGTGCAGGTGGCCACCAGGAAACCGGATCCGGTAAATGAATATCACGTAAGGGTAAAGTAGCAGGATCCGTAGCTTGCATCATCTTGAACAAAGTCCTTCTCTGATGACTCTTTCCGGATCATCTTCGGTGCGACAACTCAAATAATTAATATGACAGGAACGGGCAGTCTTTAATAATAGACTCTTGTGTTCCTTAAACCGGTTCTGGTAATCCTCTATCATTTTTTTATTATGTGTATTGAGTTCGAGTTCCTGCTTACCATCCGTGATTCGATAGTGTCCGGCCGGTGGTAAAAACTCTTCCAGCCAATCATAGATATGAACCATTACGACTTCGTTATGTTGACGTAAACGGATTAAATGAGAACGTGCCTTGTCATCCAGCCCGCGAAAATCACTTAATAAAATAACCAGACTACCGGGACGAACGATGCGGCGCAGGTTTAACAAGGCATGCAAAAGACTTTGTTGTTCCTGCTCACTATATTCTTTTTGTTGCCAACCGGGATGCTCAACCATGTGTTTAATCAAACGCAGTACTGCAGATTTACCGCGTTGCGGCCTGAGCTCATGATGCA
>JBNLAL010000267.1:0-2898 GCA_050302115.1 Gammaproteobacteria bacterium
TAATCTGCAATAATCCTGGCAACATCATCCTGACTTTTACATTTATCAAGGTTATTTTGTATTTCATCAGTTAATAGTGTTTTGTTTCCCATATAAGCATTGAAAAGAAATGTTATTGTTTCTTTTGCCTTGTTGGCCATTTCCTGTACGCGTTCATGTTGGTATAGGTTTTTTCTAAGGAATTGCTTTAGCACAATATGCATTTCTCTGGTTGCATCACTAATGTTTACCAGTGTTTTCCCACATTTCCTTACGGCTTCTATGTCTACCGGATTTACTTCTTCAATCATATTTGTTGTGGTCACTATCAAATCACTGACAACAGTGTTAATCATTCGTCTGATTATTTCATGTCGCATACGACTGTCTTTTAAATCACCCCATTTCTCATTTACAGTTTGATAATGCATTTCAACCAATTCACAACTACGTAGTTGCTCAATGGATAACAGCTCTGCACGTAAACCA
Organism: Gammaproteobacteria bacterium; assembly: GCA_050302115.1. Lineage (GTDB taxonomy): Bacteria > Pseudomonadota > Gammaproteobacteria > Eutrophobiales > Eutrophobiaceae > JBNLAL01. Next base: position 469 of record JBNLAL010000267.1, read on the forward strand.
TCATCGATATCATGATTGTTATAGGCGATCTCATCGGCAATATTAGCAATCTGTGCCTCTAACCCCGGTTTTTCATTTTTTAAAAAACGTTCACCAACCTCTCCCAGATCTTTTGCATTGTTCCTCGAACAATGCTTAATAATTCCTTCACGGGTTTCATAGGTAAGGTTTAGGCCCGGAAAACTTGCATAGCGTTTTTCAAGTAAATCAACAATTCTTAATGACTGCAGATTATGTTCAAAACCGCCATAATCACTCATACAGTCATTTAATGCATCCTGGCCCGCGTGACCGAACGGTGTGTGTCCCAGGTCATGTGCCAGACAAATCGCTTCTGTCAGATCTTCATTTACGTTTAAAGCTCTAGCAATTGTTCGGCCAATTTGTGCAACTTCAATTGAATGTGTCAGGCGGGTGCGAAACATATCACCTTCATGATTTACAAAAACCTGTGTCTTGTATTCGAGACGTCGGAATGCAGCTGAATGGATTACTCGATCACGATCACGTTGATATTCATTTCGGTATTGCGCACCATCATCCTGATAGATACGCCCTCTGCTTGTTTCCGAAGTTGCGGCGTAAACAGCTAAATCAGTTGCCACGCTTATTCCTCATTGCAAAAAATGATTGATCGTTTCAGTTAATGTTTTTTCTGTGTAATCAGCAGTAATTATGGCTTCTCCAATATCGTTTAACAAAATCAGATACACCACGCCTTCTTTGGCTTTTTTATCAACCTTCATGTTTTGTAACATATCATCCAGCGTAACATCTTTATGCACCATGGTGGGCAAACCAGCCCGTTCCAGAATACTTTTTATTCTGTCTATATTTTCCGGAGCCAATAATCCCAGACGTGCTGACATGTCTGCGGCCATTAACATACCGCAACCGACGGCTTCACCATGTAACCAGCCCTTATACGAAAGAGCCGTTTCTATTGCATGCCCAAAGGTATGTCCCAGGTTCAAAATCGCCCTGATACCGGATTCTTTTTCATCGCATGCGACTACTTCCGCCTTGTTTATACACGAACGTTCAATTGCATAAATAAGTGCTGCAGCATCACGTTGAACCAGTTTATCGATATTTTCATCGAGCCAATCAAAAAATTCCTTATCCCTGATTAGCCCGTATTTGATCACTTCCGCGAGGCCCGCTGATAATTCTCTATCGGGTAGTGTTGATAGAACGGATGTGTCTGCAAAGACCGAGGTGGGCTGGTGAAAGGCACCAATCATGTTTTTTCCCAGTGCATGGTTTACTGCTGTCTTACCACCTACTGATGAATCAACCTGTGCCAATAGCGTTGTCGGTATCTGGATAAAATTTACACCGCGCTGATAACAGGCTGCAACAAAACCGGTTAAGTCACCAATGACTCCACCACCAAAAGCAATGAGTGTGCATGTTCTACTGTATTTCTTTTCTAATAGCCGGGTAATAATTGTGTTAAAACTTTCGAGTGATTTATACGTTTCCCCATCCGGCAGGGTAACAACTTCAAAATTGGTGTGTGCTAAATGGGGTTCCAGCTTTTCCATATGCAGGGGGGATACCACGTCATTTGTCACAACTAATATTTGAGAACTTGTTAAGTACTCTTTAATAGTATTTTTATCCGACAGCAGTCCGTCACCGATAAAAATCGGATAACTACGCTCACCTAATTCAACTTTGATTGTTTTCATTTTTTTCCAAAATCTTGATAATTTTCTGGACTATCTGTTTTACCGTTAACTTATCTGTCTGAATTATTTCATTAGCCAGCGATTTGTAAAAAGGTTCCCTCTCATTGAGGATTTTCTTTATTGTTGCAAGACGATCATTCCCTTGTAAAAGTGGTCTGCGCTTATCCCCTGACGTTCTATTAAACAGTTTTTCAGGTGTTGATTGAAGATAAATAATCCAGCCATTTTTACTAAGTACATCCCTGTTTTCCTGTCTTAAAACAGCACCTCCTCCTGTCGATAAAACAATATTCCCCTGTTCAATTAATTCGCTTAAGACCTGTGATTCACGTCTTCTGAATCCTTCTTCACCTTCTATTTCAAATATCCAGGGAATATCGGCACCAGTCCTTTCTTCTATCTCATGGTCTGAATCATAAAATGGCATGGACAGTTTTTTTGCCAATTGTCGGCCAATCGTTGTTTTACCAGCGCCCATTGGTCCAATCAGGATGATGTTATTTGAATCGGCCACGATATTATCTTTTTATCAATAGGATGTGTCGCATGAATAAAAAATAAAAAGGGATGATACCCTTTCGGGTACATCCCTTGAATAGTATAACGTGTATTATTGTTATTAAATCGTCAGACTATCTTTAAGAATTTTAGGTGTGATGAAAATCAGCAATTCACTCTTGGATGTATCAATTGCTGTACGTTTAAAGAGAAAACCTACATAAGGCAAATCGCCAAA
>JBNLAL010000268.1:0-2880 GCA_050302115.1 Gammaproteobacteria bacterium
AAAACATTCTTTATTAACCATTACGCTAAATACCAGTGATGCCTGTTTTGGCAGTACTTTGCTTGAAATAAATAAGGACGATCAATACCTGGTGCTGGATGAACTTTATCCTCAAGAAGGCCATACTCTCATTAAAACAGGAACCCGGATAACAGTTAACGCGCATTATGCCGGCGCATTTGTTAATTTTATCGGCACTATTGAAGCAATAGGCAGTAACGAAGAAGCTGCATATTATAAAATATTGATCCCGGATGAAATTGAATATCACCAGAGAAGAAATACTTATCGTGTCACTACCAGTTTAACGGATCCCATTCCGGTAAACCTTGTCAATGAAGAAGACGTACTTATTAGAGCAGAATTGAGAGATATTTCACTGGGTGGCGTTTGTTTACGGTTAAATGATATCTCGCATGTTTCATTCAAGGATGGCGACCATATTCCAACATGCCTGATACAGGTGTCAAAAGACAGGAAGATTCTGAGTTCTCTGGATATATGTCATGTAGAAAAGATAGATGAGACAGGCTCACTAAGAATAGGCGCTCAATTTTCAACAATTAGTAAATTTGACCAGCGTGAGCTGGAACATTTAATCGCTGCTCTGGACAGAGAAATAATAAAGAAAATAAAACGTGCCGATACACGTATAGCTGTTTAATTTATTCTTCTAAAATAAGTTTAAACATGCTCTCAAATCACGAGCATTATCAATGTCAGCATGCATCTGTAATTTACTATATTTCCACTGTAACGCTTCAATCCTTGTTAACGTTTCCTTGATAACAGAATGATTACCCCATTTTATATTTTCAAAAATTCGGTAATTATTTTTTTTTAGTCCTATCAGGTAATAACCACCATCGTTGGCAGGCCCCAACACAACATCCGTATCCTGTTCCATATAACAACTAGCTGCATCCAGGTCTCCATGTGTTAACCCGGGGCAATCACAACCAATTAAAACAGCATAAGAATGATTACGTAATACGAATTTAAAGGAATTGAACATTCTATCTCCCAGACAACGTCCAGACTGAATGTAAAATTTAATCCCATAACGATTTTTAATTGCACGAAAATACGGGTTTGATAAATTCCCGTCGACCCAGATATATATTGAGTCAAATTTTGATTTAATTGCTAACTTGATTGTTCTATCTAACAATTGCTTATAGATTCGAGTTGCCTGGTATCGATTTAATGCTGGAATTAAACGGGTTTTAACTTTACCTGGAACAGGTGCTTTAGCGAATACGATCAAAGCTTTTTTTTTCTTCATACTATGAATAAAGTTTTGACAAATAATGTGTCTTGAATTGAAAAAAATACATTAGCCTAAGCAGCCACATTTTCAGAATGGTCTTTAAAATACCGTTCTGCTCCCAGCGCCTGCTTGAACTGTTTACTTTGTTTCTTAGATTTATTGGTTTTATTATTTTTTTTAATTTTTTAGAAATGGCAATGTCTTCCATTAATGCAATTTCTGGAAACCCATTAATTTCTTTAAATAGTTTATTACTTATAAATATTGCTTGATCACCAGTTGCAATACCAGTCAGTCGGGATCGAATATTTATTAATGTTTCAATGACACGAAACATCCAGTTTTCTCCACTTAAATGAATATCAAACCTGCCCCAAAGGTATTCCTGTTCTGAATAATCAAGAAATATTGAAGGGATATCGTCGGGTAAAAAAGTATCCGCATGTAAAAACAAAAAATATTCGCCTTTTGCCATGCTGGCACCTGCATTCATTTGGACAGAACGACCAGGTTTTGATGTTAATACTTTATCTGCAAATACTTTAGCCAAAGAAACAGTTCTATCAGTGCTGCCTCCATCAACTACAATAATCTCATAACCGTATTCACGTAGATATTGTAAATTTTTCAAACATGCTGTTATTTGTTCTGCTTCATTTAATGTGGGAATAATAATTGAAAACATCTTATGGATTTATTCTTGAGCAAGTGCACCGCCACAACTACTGCCTTGCCCTGCTGTACAAGCATAACAATGATCACGGACAGCAACTGAATTTTCTACAATATCTTTATCAATTAATTCAGATATATGAACTGGAACAGAACTATCGCCCAGGTTTATATCCAACATCTGGTTGAAATCACAATCATAAACATAACCCTTCCAATCAATGCTAATTAAATTTCGACACATTACATTAGAAAGATTGTCATCGCGGTGCGCATTTTTTAATAAAGACATATAGTCATGAAACTGATTATGTGAAAGAAGCGTGCTGCCAAAACGTTTAATAGGCATATTGCATAGTGCATATAGTTGATCAAACTGAATATCAAATTGATCATTCAACTGCTGCTTATATGTTGCTTCCAGTTCAGATTGTAATGGTGGCAAACTCGAACCCTGGGGATTATAGACCAGATTCAAAACCAGACCTGAACCGGAAATACCATAACCTTTTTCATTAAGAATTTTTAGTGCGTGTATGCTTTTTTCAAAGACACCTTTTCCCCTTTGCTTGTCGACGTTCTCTTCCAGATAACAGGGTAAAGATGCTATTATTTCGACATTGTGATTTGCAAGAAAGTCTGCGAGATATTCCATGCCGGGTTCAAATAATATTGTTAAATTACAACGATCAATAACATGAATATTTAACTTTCTTGCGTAACTGACAAGTTCATTAAACGACTCATGTAACTCCGGTGTTCCACCGGTAATATCCAGATTTTTAATATTCCCTTTATTAAGAAAATCTTTAACTTGATCTATCGTTTCCTTCGACATCATTTCTGTTCGCTTCGGACTCGCATTTACATGACAATGCACGCACTGCTGATTACACTTTAATCCAATATTGATTTGAAGTGTCTCAAGTTTGTTTCTT
>JBNLAL010000269.1:0-2877 GCA_050302115.1 Gammaproteobacteria bacterium
AATGTAATTGTGATGCTCCCGGGCCAGGTTCGATCTCGATATAAGCACCCGATATCAAGGTGCTAAGTCCCGACGCACCACTTAGACTTAACTGGGGACGCACTACCCAGAAACGGGTGTTACGGCGTAAAAACTTTTCAGAGCCATGACTGAATTCGACTTTGAGAATAACGTTAGAAAAGTCATCACTGAATTTGATCTCTTCAACAACTCCAATATCAACGTTTTTGTATTTAACCTTGGTCTTGCCGACTTCAATACCTTCAGCTGTCTTAAAACTGATTGTAGCCACCGGACCTTGCTCTGAAAGGGTTTTAACGATCAACCAACCACCAACGATCAAAGTAACGAGTGGAATTATCCAGACGATTGAAGGTCCTGCGCGTTTATTAACTTTTGGACTAGAGATTTCCATTTTGTTTATTATTTTTCTTTTCCCTAACATTATCCCAAATCAGGCGCGGATCAAAACTTTGAGCAGCAAACATGGTAATAACAACGACTGCAGCAAAGAATATTGCGCCGATTCCGGGACGTATCGTAGACAAGGTCCCCAGACTGACCAGTGCTGATAATAAGCCGACCAGATAGATATCCACCATTGACCAGGCACCAACCACTTCAGTCACACGGTAGAGCAGGGTGCGATCTCGCGGTCTCCAGTTGGATCGGTTTTGCACACTGATTAATAAAAAAGCAAGGATGATTAATTTCATAATCGGTACAACGATACTGGCAATAAAAACGATCATCGCAAGTCCCCACATGCCGGCTTCTATTAAATGTAACACACCGCTCAGGATCGTATTTGGCTCACCTTGTCCGAAACGAATAACCGTCATGACCGGATAAACATTGGCCGGGATTAAAAGAATTGTCGAGGTAAACAATAAGGCCCAGGTTGTTTCAATACTGTTCTTTTTCCGGTAATGCAAAGGCGCGTCACAACGCTCGCAGTGTTGGTGCTCTTCTTCATATGGGTTAAGAAAGCCGCAGGTATGGCAATTTAGATAGCTCTCGTTTTCAATATTCTTTTCTGAGAAATTAGAAGACGATAGACGAGTTAATGACCATAAGGTGTGGGGATCAAAGCTCGCTCTGGCTGCCGTATAGACCAGTAATAATAATGAAAGCGCGATCAGGGCCGGACCAAAAATGACATTGGCCAGATCCTGTAGTTTTACTATGGCTATCAATGTTCCCAGCATGAATACGCCCACCAGACTCCAGGGCAATAGCACATTAATGATTCGATAGATTGGCCCCATATAAGGCGCCACCAAACCAAATCGTGCCGGGATTAATAAATACAACATGCCGACAATGATAATAAAGGGAAACAGGATGCTGGTCAGAAAAATGAGTAGTCCCAATTCTCCCATGCCAAGCTGATACATGGCCCATCCGCCGGATATAAGGATGTTTTCAACATATCTCCCTCCTAATTCCAGTGATAAAAAGGGAAATACATTAGCAATAATAAAAAGGAAAAGCGCTGTAAGATAAAGTGCCAGGCTACGGTCGAGTGAATTGGGAACATGGCGATAGAGCAGGCTGCCGCAATGCTGGCAATTTGCCTTGGCACCGACCGGTATCAGTTCATAACGATACAGGTGATCGCACTCATGGCAGGCAATGATTTCCCCGACAAGATGTTCAGCCATTAACACTTCCGACGTAAAGTAGTTTGCAGAAATAAATCTGATTAATTTTTATTGTTTTAGCCCGGGTTTCGTTCCCATGAAAGCATCAGGCAAGCACTACGTTTAATGATAGGAAATTTTGGTTAAAAAATATAATGGATTGGTGTGTTTATAATGAAAATCAGGCCTATTAATTTTTTAAACAATAGAAACGTATTCTTATTCCGATGAATCGGTATTCAGGTTACCGGAAGTGATAACCGGTGTTAACCAGTAGTGAATACGGGCACCTTTGAATCTCTGTTTTAGTTCTTCTATGGCTTTATCAGCACGTTCTGATGACATGTGTATCTGGAACATGATCTGTTTTTTTCTGCCCTGAACCTGTTCAACCAGTGTCAATGTTTCAGGTTGGCTGCCATGCCCAAATACACTCATGCTGGTAAATCCAGGCATATCATGTTGTTCCAGTAACCAGTCATTGATGGTTTGCTCAATAGAGGGTGAACAGATGAGCGTTAATAATGTATGTGTCATTTCATTTCCTCATCGACTGATCCAGCGGTAAAGCACAGGCAGTATCAGAAGGGTAAGTGTCGTAGATGATATTAGCCCCCCGATTACGACGATGGCGAGAGGACGTTGGATCTCGGAACCAGGCCCGGTGGCAAACAATAGCGGGATTAACGAATAGGCAGCTATGTTGGCTGTCATCATGACCGGTCGTAATCGGCGGCGTGACCCTTCAATAACAACATCGTTGATTGTATAGCCCAGGTCCCTCAATTGATTAAAGAAGGTAACCAGTACGACACCATTCAACACGGCGATACCCAGCAATGCGATAAAGCCAACAGAGGCAGGCACCGACATATAAGTTCCGGTAATCCATAAAGCAACGACTCCACCAATCATGGCAAATGGAATATTAGTCAGGATTAACAGTGACTGGCTTATGGAACGGAATGTGGAAAATAACAACAGGAAGATCAAACCAATCGATAATGGAATAACAATGGCAAAACGGGCTGCGGCTCGTTGCTGGTTTTCGAACTGTCCACCCCACTTGAGGTAATAACCGGTAGGTAACTCAACCTTTTCCGCAATAATTCGTTTGGCCTCATCAACAAAACCTACCAGGTCGCGATTACTGACGTTCGCTATAATAACCGACGAACGGCTGCCTGTTTCACGTGTGATCATTACCGGACCTTCCACCCGTTCCAGGTGAGCC
>JBNLAL010000270.1:0-2870 GCA_050302115.1 Gammaproteobacteria bacterium
TTCATCATTTTCCAGATGGTCTGCGCCGGGCAAACCACCGGGGAGTACGACCATATCGTAGTCGTCACGTAATGCGCTATCCAGGTCAGTGTCCGGTATCAGTACCGTTCCACGACTGGCAATTACCGGTTTTTGATCGAGCCCTGCGGTGACAACTTTAATTTGAGCCCGTCTTAACAGATCGATAACGGTAACCGCTTCGAGTTCTTCACATCCCTGCGCGAGTGGTATTAGTACCTTGTGCATATCTTTGTCCGTTGGTTCGTTTTAATAATAAGGATTTTAAACCGATTAATTTTACACCGTACTTTTCAACATCCTGGAGGACCTGTGACAATACTTCAACTGTCGTGACATGAGGATGGCCAATACCAAGTGCAGTTCCTTTACGTTTGGCTACCTTGATCAATTCCATAAATTGCCCACGGATATATTCCGGGTTTTGTTTGTTATCCAGAAACACATCACGGGTTAAATACGGGATGTTATTTTCTTTTGCCAGGTTTGCCGCAACACTGTCATCACTGGTCAGGCTATCGACATAAAATTGTCCATTTGTTTTAAGTGTTTCCATTAACCATTGCATTGAGCCCGGATGACGAGTGAGCAGACTACCCATATGGTTGTTTACTCCAATCAAGTTGGGGACATGACTCATATTAATATTTAATGTTTGAATAAATTCTTCCCGAGTCATATTTATAGTCAACGCCCCGGGTCCCAGATACTGGTTTTTTCCCATCGCCTGCATGGGTTGGTGTAAAAGAATGTCTTTACCTCTGCTTGCCGCTATGAGTGACATCTTTTCTGTATGTGGTGCATTGGGAAGGATGGCATAGGCTACCGGGCCAGGCAGGGCAAGAGCCCGCAGGTCTTCTTTAAAACGATAGCCCAGATCATCAATGATGATTGATATCGTGGGCTGTGAAACAGGCCCGGCGAACGATATGTTCGGGAGGCAATGAAAAAGGAACAGGCTAACAAGTACAATTAGCCTTTTTTTATGCATGAGGCTACCCCACTTTTTTCATTTGGATTGCCAGCCCCTTCAATACATTTAGTGCTTCATAGAGTTGATAGTCAGTTTCGACTAATGAGGGTTCCCTGTCTTTTTTATCTTTATTATTAGGATTTTCTACATCTTTCACTTTATTACCGTTACCATTTTCAAGATGCCCGCTTAAATCAGCTTCCTTTATTGTTCCGCTAACATTGTCGACATTTTTTTGAAAACGAACGTTTTCAATAACAATATCCGGCTTAATCCCTTCTGCCTGAATCGAACGACCGGAAGGTGTGTAATAACGCGCAGTCGTTAATTTCAATGCCGATTCATCGTTCATAGGCAAGATAGTCTGAACTGAACCTTTACCAAAGGTGCGTTCACCCATGATGATGGCACGTTCATGATCCTGTAATGCTCCGGCGACAATTTCAGAAGCAGAAGCGGAGCCACCATTCACCAGAACAATAATCGGTGCATCTCTTAAGATGTCTGAGGGTTTGGCCGTGAATTTTAATTTAGAATCATTGATTCGACCTTCTGTGTAAACAATTAAACCGCTATCAAGAAATAAATCAGAAACGCCTACAGCTGCGTTCAAGATACCACCGGGATTATTTCTGAGATCAAGGATTAAACCATTCAGGCTATTTTCATTTTCCATTTTCAGCTTTTCTACAGCCTTACGCAGATCTTCTGCGGTGTGAGACTGGAAATTTGAAATACGCACATAGGCGTAACCGGGTTCGAGCATTTTAGACCTGACGCTTTTTACGGTAATAACGTCACGTGTGACAGTAATGCTTAACGGCTTTTCTTCACCTTCACGGACTACCGTCAGGACAATATCACTACCGGGTTTACCACGCATTAATTTAACTGCATCATTAAGACTCATACCCTTAACGGATTTTTCATCCAGTCGAATAATGAGATCGCCTGCCTGAATGCCGGCACGCGCTGCAGGTGTGTCATCGATGGGAGAGATGACTTTTACAAAACCATCTTCCATACCAACTTCAATACCCAATCCACCAAACTCACCGGTCGTGCCTTCCTGTAATTCGGTATAGGCTTCCTTATCCAGATAGGCAGAATGCGGATCAAGTCCTTCCAACATGCCACGAATCGCATTTTCGAGTAGTTGTCGATCATCAACGGTCTCAACATAATCATTTTTTACCTTGGCAAAGACCTCGGTAAATGTACGTAATTCATCCAGAGGTAAGGTATCCAGTTCGCTTTCTGTCTCTGTATTCGCACTGGCGAAGTGGATTTGTGCCAATGAAATTAATAGGCCGATAACTAGTATTTTAAATTTAAACATTCTCTACTCCATTACTGCCAAACATGCATAGTATATTGATTTACCAACTTATCAGTGGTTCAAAAGCATGTCGTTTTGGCTAGCATACTCGGGGGATGGTGTCCCTGACAAGCCATCTGTTTATCTCTTACACCAATGTTTGGGGTTTAGTGGTTCAGCACCTTTACGGATTTCAAAGTAAAGTGCAGTGTCGCTTTGACCGCCACTGTCACCAACAGTTGCTATTTTCTCTCCGGCCAATACCCAATCGCCGGTATTTTTTAGCAGGTTCTGATTGTGCCCATATAGACTCATGTAGCCATCACCATGATCAATAATGATGAGTAAACCCAGATTACGAAACCAGTCTGCAAAGACGACTTTACCTGTACTGACTGCATTGACACTGGTACCGGATTCCGCATCGATCAAGACGCCTTGCCATTTCAGGTTGCCACCTTTTTTACTGGAACCAAAACTTCTCAATATCCTGCCTTTAACCGGCCAGGTCAGTTTACCTTTTAGTGTATTGAACGGAGGCATGTCTTCAAACATTTCGAT
>JBNLAL010000271.1:0-2870 GCA_050302115.1 Gammaproteobacteria bacterium
GAAACATTATGTTGGCCGGTTTTAAATCACGGTGTACTACACCAATGGAGTGAATTTGATCTAGCCCATAAGCAATATGTGTCGCATAGATAACCGCAATTTCGGAATTTAAACCAAATTCTGTACGTTGTTTCAAATCGCCACGTGAGAAAAACTCCATTGCAATATAGCCATACTCTTCAGTAATACCATGATCGTAAATCTTTACAACAAATGGTGAATTTAATTTAGCTATCAGCTTGGCTTCTTGTATAAAACGTTGTACTAACTTTGGTTCACTGACACGTGTCAGATCAAGCACTTTCAAAACAACCGTCATTTTGTCTTTGACGCGTTCAGCCAGATAAACCTTGGACATAGCACCCTGTCCGATGACACGCACAAATTTATAACCAATATCCAGTCCATCATCCGGAATGGCTTCCTTCTTGTGAACTTTTTTTATTATCTGAGTCGCTTCATTGATTTCATTTTCCTGATCTGTTTCTGATTTCCTGGAAAATTCAAGTGCATCTTCCACCATCTCGGCAATAAGTTTCGGTTTAATATCAACCTTGTTCACATAATCAGCTGCACCAAGTTTGATTGATTTTACGGCGATATACTCATCACCTTCTGCCGTTAAGACAATAGTTGGAGGAAACCCGGGCTTATTTCTAAATTCCTTCAACCATTTCAGACCATCTTCCTTGGGACCTAATTTATAATCAAGGAATAAGAGATCATAAGGTGACCAATCAAAATTATCTGGTGGTTTACCCAGGTTATCGAAGTCGTAATCGACAACCTCAACATCTTTCAGTTCTTTGTTTAAATAAAGTCTGAGTAAAGCGCGAAAGTCACTGGAATCGTCAATTATTAAAATTTTCATGTATTCCGGGAGATATTATCTGTTTAATTTGTAAGTAATTTATTAAGTTTATTTATAAATAATTTATTTATCAATATTTTATAAATTAAAAATAACGTCAAATATTAATATTATTCAACAACATAAATAGTATGTTTGTTTGACTATATTGGCTGATTTAGTGCCAATTATTTTTTAAAACTTCCAAACTGCAACATAATCGATGGCATTATCAATAAATTTAATATTGTCGATGACGCAAGTCCTCCAATAATAATAGCTGCCATTGGCCCCATAATCTCCCTGCCTGGGTTATCGCTACCAATCGCTATTGGCAACATCGCCAATGCCGTTACCAAAGCCGTCATTAATATTGAAGGTAAGCGTTCTTGTGCCCCCTGAATGACAACATCCAGGTTCCAGGGTAGTCCTTCCGTCTCAACCAGATACTGATAATGTGAGACAAGCATAATTGAGTTGCGGATCGTAATACCGAACAAAGTGACAAATCCGACAAGAGAGCCAACAGAAAGACTGCTACCAGTAAATAATACCGCTATAACACCACCCACCAATGCAAACGGTAAATTGATCAACATCATGATGACATGTCTGAAATTTCTGATTGCTATATAGATCAACATTAATACAATAAATAAAACCATTGTCGAAAGGATAATAAGTTCTTCTCGCGCCTTGGCCTGTTCAATGGCTGCACCGGTAAATTCAGGATAAAGCTCGGCACTAAACTGTACGTTTTCAAAAATCTTTTCCTGCAGTTCATCCATAAAACCCAAAATATCGCGATTCGCCACATGACTGGTAATGCTTTGTAAACGTTGTCCATCCTGATGCAGTATATTGTAACGTCCGGTTTCCTGTTTGATGTCTGCAAAAGTTTCCAGTGGCATGATTGTTCCATCTGCAGTTTTAATAGGCAATCGTCGAACATCTTCCGGGCTACGTCGTTTGTCTTTGGGGAAAATAACCGCCACATTAAAAACACGATTGTTTTCCTGATATTTGGCTACAGCCAACCCTTCATAAGCAGTTTGAATACTTTCGACAACCTCAACCGGTTTTAATCCATATCGTTTCAGTCTTTCCAGTTTTAACGCAATTTGTAATAATGGTGTCTGGGTTGACGATTGCACCTGAACACTTCGAGCACCCTCTATAGTTTGCATGACGGCCGCAACTTCAGTTGCTTTTCTATCAAGAGCATCTAGGTCATTACCATAAATATTAACCACTATCGGGGTGGTATAACCGGATATTGTTTCGTAGATACGTTCCGATAAAAAATTATAAGCCTCATAACGAATACCTGGAAATGCCTCAAGGATATCTCTTATTTCATCCAACACAGTTTGTTGTTGTTTGCCGCTCATATCATAATCAAGATCAACTTCAAACTCGCTGTAATGGCTGCCAAAGGTGTCGGCTCCTCTTTCTGCCCTACCTGCCCATTGAGAAACAGAGACAACACCTGGGATATCAAGAAATTTCTTAGTCAATTGATTACCTACACGCAAGGATTCATCAAGAGAAGTACCGGATATACTGGAAGTATGCACAATATAATGACCTTCACGAAGGTTCGGAATAAATTGCCCACCTACATTAGGTAGTACGGAAACACCCAACATACAAAATAATATTGTGATTGTTATAACGACATAAGGTGAACGCGCAATCAGTCTTAAAGCTTTTGCATAGAGAGGTTGTAAAAACCGGATTAACGGAGGTTCAATGTCTTTTAATTCCCCTTTAGCCAACAGGATGTAACATAATGCCGGAGTAACTGTTAAAGCGACCAACAGGGACATCATGATTGATAAAATATAGGCCGTGCCTAACGGTTCGAATAATCGCCCGGTAATACCACTGATATGTAACAAGGGTAAAAAAACCAGTGCAACAATAAAACTGGCATAAACAACCGAACTTCGTACTTCCATAGAAGCATTAAACACAACATCCTTTACCGGTAAGGGGTTCGGTAATAATTTATTTTGTC
>JBNLAL010000272.1:0-2867 GCA_050302115.1 Gammaproteobacteria bacterium
AATGAACTTAATGTGCCAGGTAAGAGTTGTTTCAAACTTAATTTGCTGCCTATGTGATCCAATATCATAATGCTCAGGTTTAATAAAGGCACTGATAATAATTTGTCATAAAAGGTTGGAGCACCAAAATATTCCAGTATTTCAAACAGCAACATTACGCTAAGCCCGTATAGCAAACCAAAAAGTAATTTACCTGTGTTGGTTCGCGGGGATGTCGATGGATCAGTAACCAGTAAGTGTAATCCAAGAAAAACAGCAATAGGTATATCGGATGTATAAAAGAAATAGACACCGGTAATCTGGTAATAAATTGCACCAAGAACAAGTAAAGAAATAACAGTAGCTAAAGTAACCAGGGTGACATGAAAAAGATATTGTACTATCAGTCCGAGTATAAAAATTTCGAGATACATGTACGGCGGGTAACTCAGTGTATTGGATATTTCACTGCCCCAACTGATCTCAGTCATTCCTGTAACGATCAATAATAACGATGCAACTGATAATGATATCGCTGAAGGATTGAAAATATGTGTTTTGCGACCTTCTTTGGTCCAGGTAAAGTATTCCTTTGCCAGGATGCCAAAAGTAATCATGACAAATTGCAGATAGAACCAGTCATCCTTGAACCAGAGAAACAGGTTGGTACTAAAGATTATGGGAAAACGGCCAAAACCAATGACAAAAGGTTTGTTCTGGACCCAACGAAAACATAAATCAAATATATGTACATAGACCAACTGTGCCAGTATCAAAATTGTTTGATCATAGACCTGTGGCCAATACCAGCCCCAGTATGCAAAGATAAAAAGATGCATAATCATTTGTACGTAATGGGGCTTTGCAACGATGATTAAAATGGAAGCTTGCTTGCCATTACGTGCTTGAATAAAACTGGTAACAATATAAAAAAGAACCAGGAGCCCTGTAATTAACCAAAATGTATTGATTAAAGTGCCGTTGGTCTGAACACGCGGCGTTAGTGACAATAAAAAAAACAGGAGAATTAAACCAATTGGTAACAAAATGATTTTGTTTAATGAATAATTTCTCAGGGCAGGCTGGACAGCACTCATTTTTATACTCGATATTTGTTTATATTATAAATAATTCATAATACTGACTGCTTATTGTAACGTCCAGATAGTTAAGGACAGGAGTAATCTGACATGATTGATGTATCAAGGAATAATCTTCAGGTAACCGTATTAGGTCTCGGCATTATGGGAGACGCTATATCCAGAAACCTTGAGCAGGATGGGTTATTGGCAGCGACCTGGAACAGGACACCAAAACCGAATGCACCAAAATTTACCAAAAATATAGAAGAAGCAGTGTCTGCGGCCAATATTCTGATAATTCTTGTCAGTGATGGAAAAGCTGTTTCAAATATTATTGATAAGATCATACCCACGTTAACCGAAGAACATATTGTCGTTCAGTGTGCGACGGTGAAACCGGAAGAGAATCTGGACAGTAAACAAAGGGTCGAGAGTCATAAAGCTGATTTTGTAGAAGCTCTGATTGGTGGCAGTCAGGTTGCCGCAATAGAAAGAAAAATACCGTTATATCTTGGCGGCAGCAAAGAAACGGTTAATAAACTTGAACCTGTGTTGGAAAAAATATCAGGGAAAAGGATTCATGTCGGTGAAGTCGGTACGGCGAGTGTTGCCAAACTCGCAATGAACCTGAATTTGGCAATGCAGGTTGAAGCATTGTGTGAAAGTTATGCTTATGCACGGAGTAATGGTTTGAGTGATGAACAATACTTTAATGTATTAAGGAATAACACAGGTTGGAACTATCTCTGCGAATACAAGGAACCCAAACTTCGTAATCGAGATTTTGCGCCACAATTTTCAGTAAAGAATATGTTAAAAGATGTGCGCTTAGCGCTGGCTACGGATAATACTGATGAAGGGATGTCTTTATTAAAGAAGACGGAATCAATTTATCAGATTGGAGAAAACTCCGGCCTTGGAGACGAAGACATGATTGCCCTCTATAAAATGATTAATCATAAATAAATACGTTTTAATTTTAATGCGGGATTATTTTTTTAAAGTATATGATTTTAAAGCCATTAATTATTCTGACAGTTAAACCTATGCGACCTATACTTATTACATAAAAGAGGAAATTTAATTGATTTCCCCTATCTGTTTGGAGGTGTGTAATGAAGAGACGACTTTATTTCATTCTGCCCGATGTAGACATTTCCCGACAGGTTGAAAAGGATCTTTTACTTGCCAGGGTCTGTGACCATTATATGCATTTTATGGGCAAACGTGGTACGAACCTGAAGGACCTGCCTGAAGCAACAACATTACAAAAATCTGACGTGATGCATGGTATCCAGGTTGGCTTATTTGCAGGTGCTCTTGGAGGTGCTGTTATAGGTACGACCATTTACCTGTTACGTGACTTCATTGGTATGCAAATTGTTCCTGGCATAATTTTGGCTTTCTTCCTGTTAGGTGGAGTTTTTGGTGTCTGGATTGCAGGCTTTTTGATTGGGAGCAGTACCCCCAATATTAAACTACGTGAATTTGAACATGCTATGGATGAAGGACATATTTTGTTAATGGTAGATATCCCTGTTGAAAGAGTTGATGAGATCAGGAATATCGTAAAACAACATCATCCTGAAGCAGAAGATCACGGTATTGAACCTGTAATACCGGCTTTTCCGTAAATAAAGACAGGTTAAATTAAGACTTAATTAACCTTAAAGTAGTTTTTCTTTCTTCCGTATCGGCATTCGCAAGCTGACCCAATCTCGGATCAATTGCAAACGAGTTATTCTTATTTTTGTCATCAATGATTAACCCCAAAAATAAAAGTGTAAGTTTCAATTGGCTTCTAAC
>JBNLAL010000273.1:0-2865 GCA_050302115.1 Gammaproteobacteria bacterium
ATCACATTATCAAGGACGTATTATCGATTTTGACGACACGAATAAATCCCTTAAAAGACTATAATTACATTTGTATGTTACAAAATATTTTTTTAAAACCTGTAGAATTAGAAATTGATGGCAAAGCCATCACTTTTAAGTCTTTTGATGACTTTGAATTCGCCATGGCTGTTCGCACAGCAATCCCCGTACAAAGAATTATCGATGCAGTAAATGCAACACCTGCTGTTCTGGATATGGAATTGAATTCTATGATTGTTGCTATTGAACAGATTAGCGAACTCATTGATCAAACACCTGTTCCAGGTGAAATGACCCAAAGTCTTAAAGCAATAAACCCGGTCATTTTTTCTAATGATAATAACTGGCGGGATATCTTTTTTGCACTTAAAAAAGACCGTTCAGCTGATTCCAGCAAATATAAGCTGACTGCATTAACGGCCTATTTAAAATACCTGACAAATCGACAGGAAATGCTTGAGGCAATAAAAGCACAATTAGAAAAAAATTGTTCGCAAGAAAATATTGAAGCCCTTCAATTCAGAACAGGCGAACTGGATCTCGATGAAAAATTCGATTCTGGAAAACTTGCTAAAGAGTTAAATATGACAAGTATGCCGAAAGCCGAACCTGTAATCCTCGAAATTGAGGAAGGTGAAGAAATTTTACTACTTTTAGCGCAATACCAATGTAAACTCATCGCCAATAATGGAATCAAATTTATTGATAATAATAATGTTGAGTATCCAATGACGATAGGTATGAATAAAGTGGGCAGGGGTAGTGAGTGTAAAGTAAGATTTACGGATACGATGCAACGAATATCAAGATTACATTTGATGATAATCAACCATGATGACAGAAAACTGGAATTAACCGACCTGTCAACTTATGGAACCTACTACAGTAAACATCCACTCGAGTCATAACTTTTATTGCCAATGGCGTTAACTATCAAGGTTTCCTGGCTGGCATTGAATCAAGCTTATCCAGCACATCTCTAATATTTGCATTTAACTCAATCAATTCCTTTTCGAACCTGGAATATAATTCAGGTTCGTCGATTCTTGCTCGATCTATCACTTTCATTGTGATGTAAAGTGTGTCCGGTAGTAAATTTTTATTACTAGTCATAAAAAATAAATACTTTTGTGTAATGATTATTAGCAGCATAAACCAAATTAGTTCGCTTTAAATCATCACAAATAAGTAGATTATTGTAATGACGCAATAATCTAAAATGATAATAAAAGTAATTAAAACTCTTTAACCAGTAACAGCCAGTTTTGACCCGGATTCTCCCAGCTTTCTTTTACCATTGGTCTCATTGATTTTTCTACATAGCCATGTCGTTCGTACAAACACCGTGCACCTGGATTAGCATCAGAAACGATGACACTCATACCTGACTTATTCTCATCAAAACCGACTTGTTCTGCCAATTGCAAAAACGCTGAACCATAACCCTTGCCACGATAAGCAGGAAGCGTTGCCAATACATTGACATACCATGTGCCGCAAGCCATATCCTCCAACTCTTGTAACGGGACAAACATCGCCGGCATATCTGAATAAACATCCGGGTCAGGCCGATCCGGTAATGGATAACCAATAAGACAGGCAACAACCACATCATCTATTACACGCACAATCGTATTACGATAAGAAAACCCGCCCGATTCACGTTGTGCACGACTCCGACCCACATCCCATGGTGATTCATCCGGCCCTGCTAATTGAGACCAGAGATAATAGGGTAAATTCTCCCCTGCCATATTCACCAGTTCAGCCATGGCTATTGCATCCTGTCGTGTTGCTTGTCGTAATGGTGGTTTAAGATGAATCAAATGAAATTTTTTCTTCTAATTGATTGATTAGTGTGCCCCTGCATACTCTATCCACATCATGAGTTCGATTGGCCATGCCACAACATCAAGCGCCCATGCAAAAGGAAGTACCAGGAACCATAATTTCGAACCACTTCGACGATAGGAGTTTGTTTCAAACGTGAATACATGTTTGTCTTCAAATAATGACTGTTTATTAGCATAAGCTAAATCTTTTTTACTAATTGGTTTTGCGGCACCATCTGTTACGTTTAACTGGTAAACCAATTCATCCTTACCCGCATTTTCAAAATGAGTATTTACAATATTTTCAGTCTCGTAACTTCCCGTCATACCTGCATCAATAACGGCTATCTCAACCGGTCTTTTTTCTGTCGTCGGTTTACTGGCACAAGCGGAAACAACAATATTTTCACGAGGTAAATGCCAACGCTGTTTATATGATTCTTTCCAGTACGCTGTATAACCGTGTGCCTGATCGAGTTTCTCAGGAATAGTCTCAATTTTAATTACAGGCACACCAATCCAGTATTCTCGTTTCTCATCATCATATTTACCATCAACACAGATATATAAATCATCATACTTATCAATGTATGCCTGTTTTGCCTGATAAACATGATCAAAATGGGTATTAACATCTGCTTTACCAAGAACCGTTTGCCAGGCAAAGCCCATTACAGAAAATAACATGCCGACAAGCACATAAAGTCCGAGCAATATTTTTGCTACCAGTTTCATTTTTTTATTTTATTTAAAATATGACTATGAATAATATGGACATACCGGATTTACAATAATAACCGATTTATAAAACACTGCCTCGTAAAAATAATTCCAATATAACGAAGCTATTTTTTCACCAGGATGAATAGCAAACTACTACACGAATTCAATATAGACAATCCAGCAGACATTAATAACGAATTAACAAACAAAATTTCTGGCCCTGGTTTATTTTTGGTATAACAACATTAATCATTAGTCACATGCTCATCTACAGGCGCTTTTATTATCG
>JBNLAL010000274.1:0-2861 GCA_050302115.1 Gammaproteobacteria bacterium
AGTAAACCGGGAGGCAGTGGCCAGTTAGTTCATCGTGGTTTTTGTCCTGAATGTGGTTCTTCAATAGCGGGCAAGGTCGAAGTGTTGCCCGGTATGATAGGTATTCGTGCAGGTACACTGGATGATCCTTCTCTCTTTAAACCCGCTATGAATATCTATACTTGTCATGCTGAAGATTGGGATGTTATGGATCCGGAATTACCTCAATTTGAACAAATGCCTCCGCAGGAATAAGGAAAGGTGAAGTTTATATTCAGGATTATTCGCACTATCGTTTTGATGGTGTTGGTGTTTTCTTCATTGCTGACTTTCGCTGAGAATAAACCCCTTACGCTAAAAGTAATTACTGCCAATGAAAGTTCACTGTATGTAAATCTTACACTGATCATGGGAGAGAAAGATGCTGTCTTGATTGATGTGCCGTTTACATTCGCTGATGCACATAGACTCGTTGCTGACATTCTGGATACAGGTAAACATCTTAAGACAGTTTATGTTACGCATGATCATCCGGATCATTTTTTTGGCATGCAGGTGATTCTCGACGCCTTTCCTGATGTAGAGATCATTTCTCATCCGACAGTGGTTGAGGATATCTGGAAATCGATTCCTTTGAAAATCAAACGCTGGGGGCCGTTGCTTGGTAACAATGGTCCCGCCTATCCTGCTGCACCAAAAAGTTGGGCTAAAGATTACTTTGAACTGGAAGGGAAACGCATTGAAATTCTTGGGCCTATGCAAGGAGACCATCATCATGCAACAGCGGTCTGGGTTCCCTCTATCAAAGCACTGGTTACCGGCGATATCGTGTTTCAGGATATTCATGTTTGGCTTGGCGAAGCAACAGCGGAACAACGACTGGAATGGGTAAAGAATCTGGAGAAACTGGCTGCAATGAAACCGGCGATTGTTATTCCTGGTCATCAGATTCCCGGGCGTCCTCTGGATAAGAGCGCACTCGAATTTACCAGAGACTACATCATGACATTTAATAAATTTGTCAGAGAAGCTAAAACGTCTGAAGAGTTGATAAAAATGGTTCGTCAGGCATATCCGAATGTTAAGGATGTACTCAATGATTTCATTCTACCTAATTCTGCCAAAGTAGCGATTGGAGAAATGCCACCGTGGCAGGAATAAAACAGGAATACGCAGAGATAAAAATACAGAGTGAAGGAAATCATATGAGACTAAAAGATAAAGTTGCACTTGTTACTGGTGGAGGAGATGGTATCGGTGCTGGTATTACAGCGCGTTTTGTTGAAGAGGGTGCGCGAGTCTTAATTACCGGTAGACGTAAACAGGTTTTGCAAGAATTCGCCAGCCGTTTTCCTTCAGGAAAAGTGGATTGTTTTGCTGCGGATGTATCCAAGCCGGAGGATGTTGAACAAAGTGTTAAAGCCGCAATTAAATTCGGTGGCACACTCGACATACTTGTCAATAACGCTGGAATTAGTCAGGCGATGCCTATTGATAAAATGGAACTTGAGGAATGGAATCGTATGCTGGCGGTAAATCTAACCGGGCCGATGTTGATGATGAAGTATGCAATTCGCCACATGCGTGAACATGGCGGTGGTTCAATCATCAATATTGCTTCTATTGGCGCATTTGGTAGTTTGCCTGCCATGCCTGCCTATGCCGCAACCAAGGCGGCGTTGGTCATGTTAACCAAACAAGCGGCACTGGATTACACTAGGGACAAGATTCGAATCAATGTGGTTTGTCCTGGTGGTGTCAGAACGACTATGTTGGATAAGGAGTTCGGACAGATTGGCAGTCTCATTGGTATGAATTCAGATGAATTTATTGAGACCATTGCTGCTGAATTACCAATGCAACGCTTTGCTGATATAAGTGAAATAGGTAGTGTCTGCGCCTTTCTCGCCAGCGATGATGCCTCGTTTATATCCGGCTCCTCAATAGTGGCCGATGGAGCAGCAACAGTACCGGACGTTGCCGGTGCGATCGTGAGCAGTATGCTTCGCCGAGGTAAGAAAGAGGGTGGTTGAAAAAAGATTTAATTGCTGATTAGGAGAAAGACAGTTATCCCCTTCCAAGAAAAGGAATTTTGTTTTGTACGATCATCGCTTCATAAAAATTAAGATGATCAGGAATCGCCGCCATGTGAACAATGGCATCGGCAATATCCTCCGGTTGCGCCATCAGTTGATCATCCAATTTAACAGCACCCGGCAGGATTTCGGTTGCAACGATACCGGGATTAAACTGAGCAACGGAAATATTGTATTCACGTCCGTCTATTGCCAGTGAACGTGTTAAACCTTCCAGTCCCCATTTACTGGCTGAATAGGCCGGGCTGTCTGCTCTTGGTACGCGTGCACTGATTGAACCGACATTAATAATGCGGCCGCGTCCTTTGGTTTTCATGATACGAAAAGCTTCTCTTGCACAAAGAAAAGCAGAAGTAAGGTTCGTATTGATCACCTTATCCCAGACTTCCAATTCAAGTTTATCAACTGCCGTTGAATCGGCTATCCCTGCGTTGTTGATCAGTATATCTACTGTACCAAAGCGTTCCATTGTTTTACTGAACAATTCAACCACTGCATTCTCGTCTGTTACATCCGTGGCAACAGCCAGCACTTCGCCACCTGTTTTCTCGATCGTTGCCCCTAAAGTGTTAAGTCGTTCAACACGTCGTGCCGCCAGTACAACCTTGGCTCCGGCTCGGGCGAAGCCAAGTGAACAGGCTTCACCAATACCTGCCCTTGTTGAAAAAGTCACAAATGGTATTGATGCTGTATTAATGAAACAATGTCGTTTAAAAGGCATTAGACCTGATAGTTCTGAAGCCCCAAAATCTATGGAAGAAGCCATTAACGAATTTTATCCTAACA
>JBNLAL010000275.1:0-2851 GCA_050302115.1 Gammaproteobacteria bacterium
GGTTTGCTGTAGCATCACCTGTAACATTAATTTCACCTGCCTGTAACTTAAAGTTTTCGAATTGATATGCTTCATCAATATCCAGAATATTTCCTGCGAAGGAAAAAGGACTCATATCTGGCAGTTCACTGCCTGCCAGCAGGTTAAGGTCAGAAAGCGAAGAAGCATTAAGATTAATATTAAAATTAAGTCCTTTCAGATTTTTGGCATCAATTATCTTGCCTTTGCCATTTATATTTAATTTATCTATAACTGCGGAAAAGCTGGAGATGATATAGCTGCCTTCTTTCTCTGATATATGTCCGGTGAAATTAACGGGACCAATTTCAGGAAGTTCCTGTTTTGTTATTTGAGCTACTGACGCTAATGAATCCATTTTTAATGTTAACGTTAAGTCAATGCCTTTAAAATCTTTTGGTTTTTCAACATTGCCTTTAATATCCATTTCAATATTATTGACAGAAGCATTCACATCAACTGTAAATAATTCATTATCGCTTAAGCTGTTGATAGAACCTAATGTTCCACTTACTGCAATTGGCATATCGTTATAGCTTGCATCGAGTACAACATCTAAAGGTTTACTAAAACTATCTGCTTCTATAGACAATTCTTTTATATTTATTTTTTGAGTTGTTCCCTTAACACCATCTATATAAGTTAATTTAGCATCCTCAATGACTATCTCATTGATGTTCAAAGAAGGCGCTGTGCCTGTTGTTGTTTCTTCAGGTTTTTTTTCAGTTGTTGATTCTGCAAAAACCCAGTTACCAACTCCTTCTTTATTGGTTTGAAGATGAATCTCCGGTTTAATCAGAATTACACGATTGACTTGAATATTCTTTTTTAGCAAGGGCATTAAAGCTACTTGTGCTTCGAACTTGCCAACGCTCAACATATTTTTCTGATCAGCCCATTTAGCATTACCCAGTGATACGTCTTCTACTGCTATGGTCGGGATGAGGGAAGGGGCCAGTTTAAGTTCTCCATTAATTTGGAAGTCTCTTCCCGTTTTTTCCTTTACGATTTCAACAATCTGTCCTTTGTATTGATTAATGTCTGTTGTCAGGATGATGCCAGCGAGTACCGCTACAATAATAAGTACGAGAACGACCAGGATTTTAATAATTTTTCCCATCAATGCTTCCTTATATAAACCGTGAATAAGTTATTTATGTTTCATTATAAAAAACATCTTATTTAAATGTAGTCGATCTTTATGAATATCTTTTAGATTTGATAACTGGATCAAAAGAGAGTCATTAAAAGTAAAACAACATCAATAAGCTGTTACTTAGCAACCAGTCATTTTGGTTATTTACAGCCAGAATAATTTAATCTCGATCATCAATTTAGATAATTTCAAATATCTGAAAATTTCAACTATTTGATTTTAAACAAATAATAACTATTCATATTAGACAAATTCTAAATTGGTACACCCCATGCTTAGAATTATTCTAATTTAGACACGTTCTAATAATAAAAGTTTATTCATTAAAATAAGTAAAGAGGAGACTTATATGCTTAAAAAAACAATCAATACCATAGCGATGTTTTTCATCACCATTCTGGTAATTGGAATATCGTCATTTGCTTCAATCAACCTGGCAATGGCCCAGGATATGTCGGTCAACAATGAATTCTGGTGGCCGGAAAAACTGAATCTGGAACAACTTCGTGCACATGATCCTGCATCCAATCCTTATGGTGAAGATTTCAATTATGCCGAGGAGTTCAACAACGTTGATCTGAAAGCCCTGAAGGCTGACATTGAAAAGGTTATCACTACATCACAAGATTGGTGGCCGGCAGACTGGGGTACCTATGGTGGCCTGATGATCCGTTCTGCCTGGCATACGTCCGGAACCTATCGAACAATTGATGGGCGAGGTGGTGCTGAAGGTGGTCAGATTCGTTTCGAACCACAAAACAGCTGGCCGGATAATGCCAACCTGGACAAGGCCCGCCGTCTGTTGGAACCGGTCAAACGTAAATATGGTCGCAGTGTTTCCTGGGGTGATCTGATTATTTTGGCCGGTAATGTCGCACTGGAATCCATGGGCTTTGAAACACTGGGCTTTGCCGGTGGCCGTATCGATGACTGGGAAGCAGACCTTGTGTACTGGGGTGCTGAAACCAAATGGCTTGCTGCCGATAAACGTTTTAAAGATAAAAAGCTGGAATCGCCATTGGCTGCTGTACAGATGGGGCTGATTTACGTTAACCCGGAAGGACCGGGCGGTAACATGGATCCCAAAGCCGCTGCAGCGCACATGCGCTTGTCGTTTGGTCGTATGGCAATGAACGATGAAGAAATCGTCGCCCTGGTGGCCGGTGGTCATACTCTGGGCAAAGCACACGGTGGACGTTCTGCCGCTGATTGTGTTGGTGCTGAACCAGCTGCTGCTCCGATCGAAGCACAAGGCATGGGCTGGAAAAACAGTTGTGGTAAAGGTAAGGCCGAAGATACTGTAACCAGTGGTCTGGAAGGTGCCTGGACACAGACACCAACTGCATGGTCAGTTCTTTACCTGGCTAACCTGATGCAATTTGACTGGAAACAACAGAAAAGTCCGGGTGGTGGGACCGTGTGGATACCTACTGATGAGTCAGCACATACCGCTGTGCCTGATGCTCATGTCAAAGGCAAGCGTAATCCACCAATTATGTTCACGACCGACCTTGCACTTAAAGAAGATCCGGGCTTTAGAAAGATAGCCGAGCGTTTCTACAAGAACCCGAAAGAATTTGATGCTGCTTTCGCAAGAGCCTGGTTCAAACTTACACACCGTGACATGGGACCGCGCACACGCTATGTAGGCGTAGAAGTACCAGAGGAAGTTTTTAT